>NZ_JBXAWK010000036.1:0-66621 GCF_057291755.1 Kitasatospora sp. UYEF31 | reverse complement strand
TCATTGCGGCTGAGGGTGGTCTCGACGCGGGTGAAGCGGCCGGTGAGCTTCCGCTCGGCGGATTCGATGTCCGCGAGGCGGTCTTCGATCCGGGCAAGGCGAGTGTCGAATCCGGCGGTCGCGGTTTCGATGTCGGCAAGCCCGGTCCTGACCGTCGCTTCGATCCGGTCCAACCGGACGGCGATCTCCTGGCGGATCTCCACGAGGTCGGTGCCCGGGGTGGTGGGCTGGACCTCGTAGCGGCCGGTCTTGCGAATCGACGGGAGCACCTCGTGGGTGACCCAGCGACGGAAGGCCTTCGCTTCGGGCTTGTTGCTCCGGAGGATCAGCGTGTAGAGCCCCGACTCGCTGACGAACATCATGTTCGGGTTTGCGTTTTCCCTGCTCACGCCGCCATAACCAAAGGTTAGGGCAGCGCGACCTGCGGAAACGTCGATGAGTCGCCGCTCGTCCTCGTCGAGCGCCTGAACCGCCTTGCTGGGGTTGCTGTGGTTGATGAACCCACACACGTCGTGGCCGCAGAACCAGGACTCCCCACCGACCAGCGCGATCCGCATCGTCCGGCCATCGGGGTAGGCAAAGGCATCAAACATCTGGGCGATGTCTGTGCAGCTGGTCTCGTCACGCTTGTTCGGGCATCCTGTGCCCGAGGGATTGGTCCGCGTCATCGGCCACTCCTTCTCGTCGACCGCAGCTGTTAGCAGCGGTCTGACCTCACGGCGGTCACCCTCGCAACGGGCGACCGCCGTTTTTCCGCTACCGAACGTAGCGACTTGAGGCTGAATCGGTGAGCCAATTGAGCGAAAATCAGATCCCCTCACACTTTTGAGTGAACGTTTGAATGTTGGGCGTTCATTGTTCACTCAGGGCTTAAATCGTGATCATTTGGATCGCAAAGTCGATCTTGATGTGCACGTTATCCACAGCGTTACGCACAGCTGGCGCACAGGTATACACAACCTCAGCTCGGGGGCCGAACTCCGCAGGTATACCGTCGGTCAAACCGACGGAAATGCCCTGACCTGCGACGTTGCCTATGTTCTCCGTCGGTTTGGCCGACGAAAACACCCTGCTCTTTCAGCAGGGAAAGCTCCGCCCTCCCCAAACACAGAACAGCCCGGCACACCCCCTCCCAGGGGCCCACCGGGCCGTACCAAAACCCCACCCGCAGCCTCAGGCCGCCAACCGCACCGTCAGCACCCTGTCGATCAGCACAAGAAGCGCGTCCCGCACCGTGCCACGCGTCCGGGCGTCCATGTCCACGATCGGCACCGCCGAGTTCAGGCCCAGCGCCTCGCGGACCTCCTCCGCCTCGTACCGCTCGCCGCCCGGGAAGTGATTCACCGCGAGGATGAACGGGATCTCCCGCTCCTCGAAGTAGTCCAACGCCGGGAAGCAGTCCTCGATCCGCCGGGTGTCCACGATGACGACCGCCCCGAGCGCGCCCTCGACCAGGTCGTCCCACAAGAACGCGAACCGGTCCTGCCCGGGGGTCCCGAACAGGTAGAGGATCAGCGAGTCGTCCAGCGTGATGCGGCCGAAGTCCAGCGCCACCGTGGTGGTCGTCTTGCCGTCGACCTTCGAGCTGTCGTCGACGCCGATCGACACCTCGGTCATCGCGGCCTCAGTGGCCAGCGGGTCGATCTCGGAGATCGCACCCACGAAGGTGGTCTTGCCCACGCCGAAGCCGCCGCTGATGACGATCTTCACCGAAGTGGGGGCGTCGACCGCGGACTGCGGCTCGGCGTACCCGGCAGCCGGGGTCGTCCCGTATGCGGGGTACCCCTGGTATTCCTGCTGACCGTAGTCAGAGCGCCCGTACAAGGTCCCGGATCCTCTCGATGGTGGTCACCGACATCGCGCCGCCTGCGGCAGATTCGTGACAGAACATCAGGTTGTCGGTGATCAGGTCGCCGATGACGACCTTCGCCACCCCGAGTGGCACGCCGAGCCGCGCGGCCACTTCGGCCACGGAGTGCGGACGCTGGCACAGCTCGACCACCGTGCGGCGTTCGAACGCCAGCGGGGCGGACAGTGCCGCGGGCAGTGACCGTACGAGCGTCTCAATGCGGAGGTTGTCCTGCAGTGGCGACGTGCGCCCACCGGTGACGATGAACGGACGGATGAACGAGTCGGCCTCGTCGTCGTCCTCGTAGAAGTCGTCGTTCAGACCCGCCCGCGGAGCCATCACGGGCACGCCGTAAGCAGGTTGCACGACGGGCACGCCCGAGACCGGAGTCATTGGGGCGGTCTGCCACCGCCGGTCCGACTCGTCGATCACCGGCATAGTGGCTGTCTTGTCGTATGCCTCGTAGCCCTGAAGGCCCTGAAGGCCCTCAGGCTCCCCGGGGCGCGACCGGAACCAGCCCTCGTCTTCAGCGGCGAAGGCGTCCCCACCCGGTTGCTGATCGTTCATGATTCCCTCTCCCCCACCAGACGGACCCTGCTCTAAGCCTTGGGACTGCGCGTCAGCGCGGCAGTCCGCGACGCAGTTCGGAGATCAGCATCGGCGTCAGGATCGCGCCGGCCCGCTCGGCGAGCACAGCGATCTCGTAGCCGATCAGACCGATGTCGCAGCCCCGGTCGGCCAGGACGCCGACGCAGGAACCGTCGGAAATCGTGGAGACCAGCAGGAAACCGCGGTTCATCTCGATCATGACGAGCTTGAGACCGTCGTAGTCATACCGGCGGGCTGTGCTGCGGCCCAGGCTGGTCAACGTGGACACGATGGCCGACAGTTGGTCGCCCTCGGCCCGGTCCAAGCCCGTCGACATGGCGATCAGCAGGCCGTCCGATGAGACGGCGACGGCGTCGCGTACGCCGTCGGTCTCCCGGACGAAGTTGGTGATGAGCCAGTTGAAGGACTGCGGCTGGGCACCGGTGTGGATGTCGATGGTCACGCGTTCTCCTCCGGGAGGGTGAAGCGGGAGGCCTCGGACTGCTCGTCGACCCCACGGGTGGAGTCAGATTTGTCCGACGTGCCGCGGGTGAAGCCGCCGCGGAACGCGGACAACGTGCTCCGCAGTTCCGCAGGGGACCGCTCGGCGGCTGCGGGCTGGCCGGGCGCAGGGGTCGGGCGGGCGGGCGGCCGGGCGGCGGTGTCCCGGCGCCGCGGCGGGCGCTTGGCCAGGCCGTTGCGGGTACGGGCCGCTGCGGACTGGGTGTCCTGGCCGGTTTCGTCCGCCGTCGCGGAAGCCGCTTCGAACGATGCGTCGAAGGACGCTCCGACGTACGGGTCCAGTGCGGTTTCCGGCTGCTCCGCCTGGTTGATCCGGCGCTGACGGCGACCGTCCGCAGCAGGGGCCACCGGGTTCTGCGGGATATCCAGTCCGGCGTACGGGTCGGAATCGTACGCCGGGTTCTGCTGTCCCGGTGCGCTCTGCTGCCCGGACGAGTTCTGCTGTTCAGCCGGGTTCCGCCGGTCAGCCGGGGCCGGGGCGGGCTCACGCTGCGGTGCCGGAGCCGGAGCCGCGTACTGCTGCTGCGACAGGACCGACGGGAACGGCCCACTGTCCGAGACCGGCATGGGAGCGACCGGAGCGCTACCCCGGTGCGGCGTCCACGCCGCCGGGGCTACCGGCCCGGTCAGGTCGACCGCGCCGAACTCGGCTGTGACGGCCGGCGCCGCCCGCTGAGCCTGCCTGGCCTGGTCCTGCCTGACCTGCTCATCGCGGGCCTGGTCCTGCCTGACCTGCTCATCGCGGGCCTGGTCCTGCCTGACCTGCTCATCGCGGGCCTGGTCCTGCCTGACCTGCTCATCGCGGGCCTGCTCCTGCCGCCTGGCCTGCTCATCGCGGGCCCGTTCGTCGCGGGCCTGCTCCTGCCTGGCCTGCTCCTGACGAGCCCTCTCCTGACGGTCCTGCTCGTCGCGGATCTGCTGTGCCTGCCGTGCCTGCCGCTGCTCAAGTTCGTACTGCTGCTGGGCCTGCGCCAGGCGTGCCTGCTCCCGCTCGCCCTGCTCCTGGTGGGCCTGGGTCTGCTGGATCCGTTCCTGCTGGGCCTGCTCCTGCTGCAGCTGCTTCTGCCGGGCCTGCTGCGCCTGCTGCTGACGGGCCTGTTCGTACTCGTCCTGCTGGCTCTTGGCCCGCTCGCGCTGGCGCTGTTCGAACTGGAGCTGATCCTGCCGGCGGCGCTCGTCCGCCTCCGCCTGGCCGTCGTCGGCGGGCACGCCCTGGGCGGGCGTCACCACCTGCGGCGCGGGGCGACGTGACGTCAGGCCCGGCCGGCCGGCCGAAGCACCGCGCGGCAGCGAAGCGGCCTGCGGTGCCCGGTCCCCCTGAAGCGCCGGGAGTGCCGGAGCCGCGGAAACCGCCGCGTCGGCCGGCATCGCCGACTGCCGGTGGGCCGGCTCGTTGCCCTGGCCCGTGGACCCCCCACGGGACGAGTCGACCAGGATCACAGCGGGCAGCATGACCCGTGCCGTGACACCGGTGACCGGCGAGTTGTCGACCTGGATGTCGGCGCCGAGGCGGTTGGCCAGTCGGCCGACCACGTAGTGGCCCAGGCTCCGGGACGGGGCGTCGAGGAAGTCCTCACCGCCGCGGAGACGCTTGTTGGCGGTCTCCATCTGTTCCATGGACATACCGACACCGTGGTCGATGACCGCGATCATGTAGTCCTCGCCGATGCGGCGGCCGTACACCTCGACCTCGACGTCCGGCGGGGAGAACGACAGTGCGTTCTCGACCAGTTCGGCGAGCATGTGGGCGATCTCGGTGGCGGCGCCGCCAGTTACGGCGACCTCGTCGATGCGGCGCAGCGTCACCCGGCGGTAGTCCTCGACCTCGGACAGCGCGGCGCGGACCACGTCGGCGACCGGCAGCGGCGCGGAGCGCGGACGCGGGCCCGGCTCGCCCACCAGGACGAGCAGCGACTCGGCGTTGCGGCGCATACGCGTGGCCAGGTGGTCGAGTTCGAACAGGTTGCCCAGGGCCGTCGGGTCGGCCTCCTCGTGCTCCAGCTTGGTGATGAAGCCGAGCTGGCGGCGGACCAGGTTCTGGTTACGACGGGCCAGGTTGACCAGCGAGTCGGTCGTGTTGCGGCGCATCGCAGCCTGCCGTGCGGCCAGTTCGACGGCGGAGTCCTGAACCTTGTTCAGTGCCTCGACCACCGTGGCGATCTCGCTGCCGGCCCGCCCTGGCACGACGATCGGCGCGGGGCGCTGCGGGTCGGTGTCACCGGCCTGCATGCGCGCGACGACCTCGGGCAGCCGCTTGGTGGCGACCTCTTCGGCTTCGCGGGCGAGGGCTGCGAGCGGGCGGGAGACCGACCGGACACCGGAAACCACCAGGGCGACCTCACCGATGACCAGCAGGATCAGGAAGCCCGCGTACAGCAACAGGTCGGTCAGGGCCTGGGATTCGAGCTTCTCGGCCCGGTCTGCGACTTCGTCGGCGATGGAGGTCTCCATCGCGTTGACGTGCTCCAGCACCTCGTTGAGCGAACCCCACCATTCCATCACGTCGAACTTCGGCAACTTGCTGCCGTCGGCGTGCGGCATGATCTGCGCTTCGATCTCCTTGGCGCGCGCGCTGCCCTTGAGCGTGTCCATCTTGGCGAAGCGGGCGATCTGCGCGGGGGTTGCCACGTGCAGGAAGTCCGCCTGCTTGGCGCCCTGCGCACCGCGCAGCGCACTGATCGACTGGTACTGCTCGGCGGTGAACTTCTGCGCGATGAGCACGGCGCTGGTGAAACCGCGGCCCTCGGCGATGATCTCCTTGAAGCCGGTCAGCGCGCGCAGTGCGCGGATGCCGTTGGTCACCTGGGTGTCGGTCTGGCCACTGACCTCGTAGTCCAGGCTCTGCAGCGCGCGCAGGACGCCGGTGAAGCCGTTGAAGATGCTGGCCTGGGTCTCGACCCGCCCGGCGTCCGGCCCTACGACGGACTTGCGGAGCGCTTCCAGGGTCCCGACCGCCTGGTAGGCCTTCTTCAGCTCGGCGCCGCCCTGCGAGTCGACGCGCTCTTTCACCCGGCTGGCAGCGGCATCGGTGGTCTGCTGCTGGCCGAGGACACCCGCCTTGAACGCGGGGTTGGCGCCGAGGTAGCCGGCAGTGGCGTCGCGCTCCTCCTGGAGCGTGTGGATCAGGAACTGGACATCCTTGGCGGTCTGCACCGAGTCGGAGATGTCACGGGCGTGCTGCCACTTGGTGACCTCACCGTTCATCAGCACGGCGGACAGCGCGATGACGGCCGCGAGCGAGACGGCCAGGAGGTTGAACAGCCGCGCCCGGAAGGTCCGCGGGCGCAGGAAGGAACCGCGGCCGGAAGTCTTCGGCTTGGGTGCTTCACGTGTCACCCCCGTGGACTGCGCCAGGGTGCCACCGGCCGGGGTTGCGTGCCTACCTCGCCTGCCACGGGATCCGCCACGCCTGTCGCCGGTGTTCCCGGGTTCGGACGCGGCCGTATCGACGCCGTTCACCATGCTCAACTTGCCGTCCCATGACTCCGCGTTAGGGCACCGCGTTCCCGTCAAGGGGCACCCATGTCGGGGCCATGGAATCAAGCGTCGTCACTGTGAGCAAAATGGAAATACGCAAAACAGTCAATTCGGACTATGCGCTTGCTCACAGTTGTCAGCGCAAGAAATGACTCTTGTCCTGCTTGTTCGCAAAAATAACGGTAAGTCACGACTCAAACACGCAGGACTGTACGGTTTTGTTGCCTTTTGGGCGGACTCCCGCAATACCTTCTGGCCGTATCCCTAACGTTTAGTCAGCGCCGTCCGGGCCAGGGCTATCAAAGCCACGACGACAACCGCACCGACCACCAGTTTCACCAGCAGCATGACAAACGCGGTTATCAGCCAGATCAATAGCCAGCAGGCCAGCAGCAAGCCGACAATCGGCAGTGCCACCTTCGCCCACAAAGGCAGATTCCCTATCATCTCTCTCCCCACAGATTGATCCGACGGCGTCCCGACGGGCGTCCTTCCCCTGTTTCAAGAACGCCACCCGTGCCCTGCCGGTTCCACCGCCGGTGTCAGCTCTCCGGCGGTGAGAAGAAGACCAGCACCCGCAGCGGTTCGGTTACCTGCCGGAACCGGTGCGGCACCCCGGCCGGCACAAACACCACGCTGCCGCGAGCCACATCGGTGACGGCGTCCCCCACCAGGAGCGTCGCCCGGCCGCTGACGACCACGTACACCTCATCCTGGCCATGCGGCGACTGCGGGTCGAGCTCGCCCGGCTCAAGCCCGTACAACCCCATGGAGAAGTGCTTCTCGTTCAGGAACTTCAGGTAGGCGCCCTGCTCTCCCACCCGTTCCGCGTCGAGATCGTCCAGCCGGAACGCCTTCACAGCAACCACCGCTTCCTCATGGTCGGCCCAGCACATCAGACGCCACCCGGCCGGCACTCGGCCCGGCGGTCATCCCAGCAGACCGGAGGCTACCGCCAGAACGAACGCCCGGTCAGGCGACACGTCGACATCGCATGTCCAGACGATCACACCGCGGCACTGTTCCACCTGACAGCATTTGGATATGAACAACCTCGTCATCAAATTCCTCGCCAACGCGGTCGCCATCTGGGTGACAAGCATCTTCGTCAGCGGCATCTATCTCGCCGAAGACGCCTCCAACATGCAGCGGGTCAAAACGATCCTGCTGGTCGCTGTGGTCTTCGGTGTCGTCAACATCGCGATCCGGCCGATCGTCAGTCTCTTCTCGTTCCCACTGTTCATCCTCACCCTCGGCCTGATCACCTTCGTCATCAACGCGCTGATGCTGTGGCTGACCTCTTACATCTCGGGGAAAATCGACCTCTCCTTCCACGTCGACGGCTTCTGGCCTGCCCTCCTGGGATCGCTGGTCATCAGCATCGTCAGCTGGGCACTCGCCCTGGTCCTCGACCGCGACTGAGCCCGTCCCGCTGGCCCGGCAGCTGGCCTTTAGCAGCACTGACAGCAGTACTGAACGCCCCGCACAGGCATGAAACGCCCGGAAAACCGGAATGGAGGAAGAGGATCCGCCGTCACGGGGAAGCGCGGCACTCGGCGGATCCTCGACGACCTGTGTCCCGGTTCGAAAGGGCGTACGCACCATGCGGACAGTGCTCAAAAGGACAGTTCCCGAGCGGGCGGCGCTCACGAGAGCAGTGGTCAAAAGGACAGCACGGGCGATCCTCATCGACGAGGACGACCGGATGATCCTGATCAAGCGCACCAAGCCCGGACGGCCGCCCTACTGGATCACCCCCGGCGGCGGTGTCGAGCCCACCGACACCACCGTGACCGCCGCCCTGCACCGCGAGCTGCTCGAAGAGCTCGGTGCCAAGGTCTCCCGCCACATCCCGGCCTTCGTGGACACGGTCGACGAGCCGGGCGCCGACGGGGTCAAGGTGCAGCACTTCTTCGCCTGCCGCCTGGAGTCCATGGACCCGGGCCTGCGGCACGGTCCGGAGTTCGACGAGCCCAACGGCGACTACGAGACCGTACGGATCCCCTTCACGGTCGAAGGCATCGCCAGTGTCGGCGTGGTGCCGGAGACCCTCGCCGCCTACCTGACGAACAACGTCGAGGGAATCCTGGAGCTCCTCACCGGCGACCTCGACTAGATCTCCGGGGGCCGCCTAACCGCGCGCTTTCACCACACCGGCCTCGTACGCGATCACCACCAGCTGGGCGCGGTCCCGCGCGCCCAGCTTCACCATCGCCCGGCTGACGTGCGTCTTGGCCGTCAGCGGGGACACCAGCAGCCGCCCGGCGATCTCGTCGTTGCTCAGCCCCGCCGCGACCAGGCCCAGGACCTCACGCTCCCGGTCGGTCAGCGTCGACAGGGTCACCTCGTCCACGTTCGCCGGCTCCGGCTGGGCCAGGAACCGGCCCACCAGGGCACGGGTCGCCCCGGGTGACAAAAGCGAGTCGCCGGCGGCGACAGTACGGATCGCCCGGAGCAGGTCGGCCGGTTCGGTGTCCTTGACCAGGAACCCACTCGCCCCGGCCCGCAGTGCCTCGAAGACGTACTCGTCGATCTCGAACGTGGTCAGCACCAGCACCCGCACGCCCGCGAGGTCCTCGTCCTGCACGATCCGCCGGGTCGCCTCCAAGCCGTCCATCTCGGGCATCCGGATGTCCATCAGGACCACGTCGGCGAGCGTCTCCCGGGCCAGCCGCACCGCCTCCGTGCCGGTCGCCGCCTCACCGACCACCTCAAGCCCCGGGTCGGAGTTCACCAGAACTTTGAACCCGGCCCGGACCAGCAGTTGGTCGTCCGCGATGAGCACTCTGACGGTCACTTAGCACTCCTTCTTGTTGCCGGGCTCCAAGCGTGGACGTTTTCCTCCTGTCCCCGTCGCTTCGCTCCGGGGCCAGTCGGCGTCCACGCGTCGCCCGGAAAAGCCGCGTCCTCCGGACGCGCTCCTTCGCTTCGCTCAGTCGCCTTGTAGGGGTTCAACTGCTTCGCTTTGCTCAGTCGCCTCGTAGGAGTTTGGCTGCTCCGCTTTGCTCAGTCGCCTCGTAGGAGTTTGGCTGCTCCGCTTTGCTCAGTCGCCTCGTAGGAGTTTGGCTGCTCCGCTTTGCTCAGTCGCTTTCACGGTGCGATCGGCAATACGGCATGGACGACGAATCCGCCGTCAGCACAGGGCCCCACAGTCAATGTGCCGCCCACCGAGACCGCACGTTCACGCATCCCGACCAGACCGTGCCCGGTCCCCGTGGAAGCAGGTGCCGCGCCGCCCCGGCCGTCGTCCCTGACGTCGATGATGACCGCGTCCCGACCGTACGTCACAGTGACCTGCGCACTGGCTCCGGGACCGGCGTGTTTGACTGCGTTGGTCAGCGATTCCTGCACTATCCGGTAGAGCGCCAGACCCACCGGAGCGGTCAGCGTCTGCTCGCCTTCGACCGTGAGCCGGACCGGCAGGCCAGTCTCCCGGTAGGAGGCCACCAGGTTCTCCAGCCCGGCCGCCCCCGGCGTCGGCTCGGTCGGGTCGGCGCTCTCGCCGTCCTGCCGCAGCACACCGAGCGTCGTCCTGAGCTCGGCCAGCGCGTCCCGGCTGGCCTCCTTGATGTGCACCAGGGCCTGCTTGGCGTGCGGCACGTCGTTGTCGATGACGTGGGCGGCCACCCCCGCCTGGATGTTGATCATCGCGATGCTGTGCGCGACCACGTCGTGCAGCTCCCGGGCGATCCGCATGCGCTCCTCGATGACCCGCCGTCGGGCCTCCTCCTCACGCTCGGCCTCGGCCCGGGACAACCGCGCCTGAACTTCCGCCCAGTACGCGCGCTTGGCCCGGACGGCCTCCCCGATCGCCACCGGAAGGTACATCCAGATCCCCGCCAGGTAGACCTCCGGCTGGAAGAACGACCCGACCACCAGCATCCGCACCAGTGCGTGCGCCAGCGCCACACCGGACGCGATCCACACCGAGCGGCTCAGCCGGCCACGCGACGCCAGGGTGTACAGCGCCACCATGGTCGGCAGCAGAATCGGGCCGTCCGGGCCCTCCGCGGCAAGGAACAGCGCCTGTCCCGCCTCGGTCAGGCACAGTGCGGTCAGCGGGGAACGCGTGCGCAGTCCGAGGGCCAGGCAGGTCAGCACCGCGATCGCCAGGTTCAGCCCGGACATTTGGCCCTGGCTGGTGTTGTTCTGGCTGTACGTACCGGCCAGGGTCATCGCGAGCACCGCCCCGACCGTCAGGAACTCGACCGTCCACGGCCGCAGGAAGCAGAACCGCCGCCGGAACGGCCCGTCCGGACCGAACGGGTCCAGAACCAGCGGACCCAGGACGCGGGGAAGGCCCCGCGCAACCGATTGCGCGGGGCCTTCCGGTGAACTCATACGCACAGTGTGCCGGTCAGTACTTTCCGGCGAGGACAGGCTCGCGCTGGTCGTCGGCGTCGGCCTGCGGCACAACGCGGGAGTCCGCGCCGTGACCCGGGTACCAGGCCTTCTTGCCGATCAGCGCGGTCAGTGCGGGCACCAGGAAGGTCGACATCACGAAGGCCGCCAGGAGCACGCCCACCGACACCGCGAAGCCCATCTGGGTCATCATGTCCACCCCGGAGAGCAGCAGCGTGCCGAAGGTGCCGGCCAGGATGATGCCGGCCGCGCCCACCGAAGGCCCTGCGTGCTCCACCGCAAGAGCGGCGGCCTTGCGCGGACTGTGGCCTTCCTGCGCTTCCTCGCGGAGGCGGGCCACCATGAGGATGTTGTAGTCCGTCCCGATGGCCACCACGAACATGTAGATCATCATCGGCAGCATGAACATGACGCCCGGCTCACCGCCGATGAACTGGAAGGCCAGGACCGCCGAGCCGAGGGTGGCCGCGTAGCCGAGGGCCACTGCCAGCATCAGGTACCAGGGGGCGACCACACTGCGCAGCAGCAGACCCAGGACCAGGGCGATCAGGATCGCGGCGACCGGGAAGATCACCTTCATGTCGCGGTCGGTGGCCGTCCGCATGTCGGCGAAGGTCGCGCTGAGGCCGCCGACGTGGACCTCGGTGCCCTTGGGTGCGTGTGCGTCGGCGAAGGAGCGCAGCGCCTTCATCTCGTTGAGCGCGGTGAGCCCGAAGGGGTCGTCCTTGAGGATCAGGTCGATCTGCGCCGTAGTGCCCGCCTCGTTCAGCTGGGCGAAGTGCGGTGCGGTCGCGGCCGGGTCCGGCACGGCCTTGGCGTCGGCCACGCCCTTGCCGCCCTTGAGCTCCTGGGCGTAGTTCTCCAACGCGGCCTTGTCGAGCTGCTTGCCGTCGGTCGACTGCACGTAGACCTGGGTCGGGCCCGACATGCCCTTCGGGAAGGCGGACTGCATGTCCTCCTGCGCGCGGCTGGACTCGGTGCCCGCGGGGGTCGCGCCGATCTGGCTGTAGTCGGCCTTGAAGCCGAGTGCGCCGGCGGCCAGCGCGACCAGGATCAGCCCGGAGACGGCGGCGACTACGCCGGGCTTGCGGCCGACGAGCGCGCCCATCTTCTGGTAGACGCTGCCCGTGGGCTGCGCCATCCAGTTCTTCGACGGCCAGAAGACGAGCGGGCCGAGGAGGGAGACGACTGCGGGGACCAGGGTCAGCCCGGCGACCGCCATGACGACGACCGCGATGGCCAAGGCCGGGCCCATCGACTGGAACATACCGAGGCTGGCGAGCAGCATCGCACTGAAGGCGATGACGACTGCGCCGGCGGCGGAGACGATGGCCTCGCCGACCCGCTCGACGGACACGATCATGGCCTGCTTCTTGTCGTCACCGGCGCGCATGCGCTCGCGGTAGCGGAAGAGCAGGAACAGGATGTAGTCCGTACCGATGCCGAAGAGGACAACGGTGAGGATGCCCTCAAGTGAGTTGTCGACCTGCAGGCCGGTGCCCTTGGCGACCAGCGCGATGATGTGCGGCGCGACCATGGAGACCACGCCGACGACCACCAGCGGCAGGATCGCCGCGATCGGGCTGCGGAAGATGACGAGCATCAGCACGATGATGACGATGAAAGTGCCGAGGCCGATCAGCATGTTGGACTTCTCGAAGGCCTTCGCGCTGTCCAGCATGGTCGCCGGACCGCCGGTGTAACCGGCCTTGAGGTCCGTGCCGTTCAGCAGTGTGACGGTCTTCTTGCGCAGGTCCTTGACCGCGTCGTTGAGCTTGACGTCCTGCGCTTCACCCTTGAGGTAGACCGTCGCCAGCGCGATCTTGGGGTTTGCGGCAGGCGCGGTGCCCGCGTGCTCGACCTTGGAGACCTTGTCGACACCGGCTGCCCCCAGGCCGGCCTCGATCTGCTTGACCTTGTCGACGTCGGCCGGGGTCAGCACCCCACCGTCGGCGCGCTTGAAGACCACCATGGTGGTCTGGTCCTTGGACTGCGGGAACTCCCGCTCGGCGATCTTCGCCGCCTGCGCCGACTCGTACTTGCTGGGGAGGAAGCTCTTGGTGTCCTGGTTCGTCACGTCGGCGATCGATGGGGCGAGGAACACCAGGGCGAGCCCGGCCACGATCCAGGCCGCGATCACCTGCCACGGATTTTTGACGACGAATCGCCCTAGACGTCCGAACATGAGGGTCCCCTCGGTAGCGCGCGCTTCCCCCTTGAACCGATCCTTGTGATCTGCTTCACAAAGGCTTGCCGATTGACGCACAACCGGGAAGTCGCTGGTGGTGTCAGCTTCGACCGTAGGCGTACGCCTGCGTACGGACCAAGTTGAAAAGGCCTTCTCGCAAGAAGTTCAGCCCGGGGTACGACACCCCTGCACACCGTCCGCAGGCGCGGGTTCGAACATCTACTACAGCGGGAGTACGGCGGACCTCCTACGCAGGGACCACTACGCGTTGAGGTAGGTCAGTACGGCCAGCACCCGCCGGTGGTCGTCGTCCGACTGGTGCAGGTCGAGCTTCGTGAAGATGTTCGTCGTGTGCTTGGCCACCGCACCGTCACTGACCACCAGGCGCTGCGCGATCGCCGCGTTCGACCTGCCCTCGGCCATCAGCCCCAGGACCTCGCGCTCGCGCGGCGTGAGTTTGCCCAGCGGCTCGTTCCGTTCGTTGCGGGCCAGGAGCTTGGCGATCACTTCGGGGTCCATCGCCGTCCCGCCGGCCGCCACCCGCCGCACCGCGTCGATGAACTGGTCGGCGTCGAAGACCCGGTCCTTCAACAGGTAGCCGATCGCTCCCGTGCCGTCCGCGAGCAGCTCCCGTGCGTACAACTGCTCCACGTACTGCGACAGCACCAGGACCGGCAACCCCGGGACCTGGCGCCGCGCCTCAAGTGCCGCCTGGATGCCCTCGTCGGTGAAAGTCGGTGGCAGACGCACGTCGACCACCGCCACTTCCGGGCGGTGGTCGAGTAGCGCGGTGAGCAGATCAGGACCGTTGTCCACCGCCGCCACCACCTCGAACCCGTGGGCTTCGAGCAGGCGGACCAGACCGTCCCTCAGGAGGAAAAGGTCTTCGGCGAGGACAGCGCGCACGGCAGCTCCATGGTGACGACGGTCGGACCGCCCACCGGGGAGTGCAGGGCGAGGACGCCGTCGAATGTACCGAGTCGCCGCTGGATCCCGCGCAGTCCGGTCCCCCGCATGAGGTCCGCGCCGCCCACACCGTCGTCGGTCACGATGACCTGCAACCGGCGCGCGTCGTAAGCGATATCGACACTCACGTGCGCCGCACCGGCGTGCTTCCCGGCGTTGGCCAGGCATTCGGAGACCGCGAAGTACGCGGCGGACTCGACCGGAGCGTCCAGCCGCCCCACCACATCCGCGGTCACCTCGACCCGGAACGGCAGGTCCAGGGCAAGGGCCCGGACCGCGTCGGCCAGCCCCCGGTCGGCAAGCACCGGCGGGTGGATCCCCCGGACCAGGTCCCGGAGTTCGGTCAAAGCCTTGGCCGAGGACGTACGGGCTTCTGTAAGCAGCTTGCGCGCCGCCTCGGGATCCCGGTCGAGCAGGGCCTCGGCCGCGCCGAGGTTCATGCCCATGGCAACCAGGCGGGCCTGCGCGCCGTCGTGCAGGTCCCGCTCGATGCGCCGCAGTTCGGCCGCGTTGGTGTCCACCGCGTCGGCCCGGGTCTCGGTCAACTTCTGCACACGCTGCGAGAGTTCGGCCTCTTTGGTCGGCGCGAGCAGCACCCTGGTCCACTTCCCGTGCAGCCGGAGCAGCGCCGGGGCGACCCCGAGGCCGAGCCCGATCTGCAAGAGGCCGACCGGCACCGCGAGGAACGCGGTCGGCAGGTCCTGCACCGGCACAAAGAGGTACCACTGGGTGCCGCCGACATTGAAGATCGGCTCCCAGTACAGCGGCATGAACACCCCGAACAGGCCGTTCCCGATCAGCGCGACCGGGAGGATCACCAGGAGGGATCCGACGACCGGGTCGGCCGTGAGCCAGGCCATGTCCCGCCACGTCGCCACGTCACCCACGTACGCGGTGAACCGCTTCCAGGAGCCGGCGAACCCCGGCTCGTGCTCCGGTTCGGCGTTGTACGGCCGGTCGATCCGGACCCCGGACCACTCACCCGCCAGCCGCCGGCTGCGGTCCGCCAGCCTGCGTACCCAAGTTGTCACCGTGGGGAGCATCACGACGCCGACCCCGATACTGGCCAGCGAAACGGCGGCCCACATCAGGCAGCTCAACACCACCTGAGGGACCATCAGCAGACTGAGGACCACACCGCGCTTGACCGCGATCAGCCCGTCCCGGACCCGCACCCCGGCCCCACGCTGCCCTGCCGTCCGTACAGACTCCGCCGTCTGGACCACCGCCGAACCGTTCATGACTGTTCCCTCCCGAGCCGCCCCACGGGGTGGTTTCCCCATGGAGAACAGTCTGCTGATGATCGATCCGCAGCGCACTGCACCCAATATCCGAATCAGTGGTGGGCCTGGACCCACCTCGCGCCCGCCGTGAGTTCGTTCGGCTTCACTGAGGCAGCTGTCTCGATATATAGCCCGAACTCCCCGACCTGGAGCGGCGTTTGGTCAATGACCAACCAATTGAATGCTTCCATGACGGCGTTGCCCTGATTTGACGCATTTCCGCCATAACGGGGCGTCATACTCCTTGCTGCGCAACAGAATCGACGGCCGCCTCCGGTGAAGAGGCGACCGCCGCGGAAGTCAGACCGCTGGATCAACAGTGGCCAACCGTAAGGAGCAAGCCGATGAACCCGGCCATCCCCTCGGGCACAGGATGCCCGAACGACCCGAACGACGCCAGCGAGGCGGGGAACCTGCCCGCGCTGCGGGTGTTCACCTACCGCGAGGGACTCGATTTCGAAGTGGTTCTCATTGACGGGATCTCGTGGTTCGGAAACGACGGCGTGTGTCACGGCCTCGGCATCAACAACCCCACCTCGGCCGTCCGGAAACTCGACAATGACGAGAAGAAAGTTATCCACAGGTCGGTCTTCGCAGGTCAGCGAGGTAGAGGGGAACGAGTCCCCTCTACCTCCGAGGTTCCGAACCGCGGCGGAAACCCCAACAAGACCTTCATCAGCGAGTCCGGTCTCTACAAGCTGATCCTCCGCAGCGACAAACCCGAGGCCAAGCAGTTCCAGAACTGGGTCACCCGGGAGGTCCTCCCCGCAATTCGCAAGACCGGCCGATACGAGGTCACAACCAACCAGCTTGGCAGTTCGCAGTACGACATCCCCACCCACCTCGGCCACATCGAGGAGCGTCTCAGCAACGTCGAGGACCGGGTCACCGCGATCGAGGACAAGCTGAGCCGCCTCGAACCCCGGGTGGCGAACATCGAGTCCGGCATCGAACGGCTGGCGCTCGCTTGGGAGGCCACCACCCGGGCGCTCACCCAGTTGGCAGGACTTCCCCTGTGGACCACAAACTCCGAGATCCCCGAAGCTCAGCGAGGTAGCGAGCAACCGATGCCCGCTACCTCCGCGATGAGGGAGCAGGAAGTCCCCCGCCCCCGCGCCGATCAGCACCTCACCCCCGCGGTCGTCGCCGAGTGCCGCCGCCTCCACCGCAGCGGCGTCTCCGTCTACCGGCTCGCCATCAGTCACTGTGTGAGTGACTCGACCATGCGCTCGGCCGTCCGCGGACAGACCTACCGCTACGTCGCCGAGCCGCCCGTCAACTGAAGCCACGAAGCCCCGAAGCACTGAAAACCACAAACGCCCGCGCCCTCCACAGCCTGTGGAGGGCGCGGGCGTTCGCCTATGTCAGGAGTGCTGGTTCATATCCACGAAACGCGAATAGTGGCCTTGGAAGGCCACCGTGATCGTCGCGGTCGGGCCGTTACGGTGCTTGGCCACGATCAGGTCGGCCTCACCAGCACGCGGCGATTCCTTTTCGTACATGTCCTCGCGGTGCAACAAGATGACCATGTCAGCATCCTGTTCGATTGAACCCGACTCGCGAAGATCGGAAACCATCGGCTTCTTGTCCGTTCGCTGCTCGGGACCACGGTTCAGCTGGGACATCGCAATCACCGGGATCTCCAACTCCTTGGCCAGGAGCTTGAGGTTTCGCGACATATCGGAGACCTCCTGCTGGCGGTTCTCAGCCCGCTTCGAGCCACCGCCCGACATCAGCTGGAGGTAGTCGATGATGACCAGCTTCAGATCGTTGCGCTGCTTGAGCCGACGGCACTTGGCGCGGATCTCCATCATCGACAGGTTCGGCGAATCGTCGATGAACATCGGCGCACCACTGACATCGGGCATCCGCCGCGAGATCCGGTTCCAGTCTTCGTCGGTCAGGCTGCCCGAGCGCATGTGGTGCAGCGCCACCTTCGCCTCTGCCGACAGCAGGCGCATCATGATCTCGTTGCGGCTCATTTCGAGCGAGAAGATGACGCTGGTCAGGTTGTTCTGAATCGAGCACGCCCGTGCGATATCCAGGCCGAGTGTCGACTTGCCCACGGCCGGTCTGGCCGCAATGACGATCATCTGTCCCGGGTGCAGCCCGTTCGTCAGCGCGTCGAGGTCGGTGAACCCCGTGGGAACCCCGGTGAACTGGCCCGCACGCGATCCGATGGCCTCGATCTCGTCGAGGGCGCCCTCCATGATCTCGGAGAGCAGCCGGTAGTCCTCGCTGGTGCGCTGCTCGGTGACCGCGTAGACCTCGGCCTGGGCGCGGTTGACGATGTCGTCGACCTCGTCCTCGGCGGCGTAGCCCATCTGCACGATGCGGGTACCGGCCTCGACCAGACGGCGCAGAACAGCCTTTTCGCGGACGATCCGGGCGTAGTACTCGGCGTTGGCGGCGGTGGGCACCGCATTCATCAGGGTGTGCAGGTAGGCCTGCCCGCCGGCGCGGGTGATCTCCCCGCGTTTGGTCAGCTCGTCGGCGACGGTGATGGTGTCGGCCGGTTCGCCCCGTGCGTAGAGGTCGAGGATGGCGACGTAGATGGTCTCGTGCGCCGGGCGGTAGAAGTCGATCGGCTTGAGCTTCTCCACCACGTCGGCGATGGCGTCCTTGGACAACAGCATGCCGCCCAGGACCGACTGCTCCGCAGGGATGTCCTGCGGAGGCACCCGCTCGAATCCTTCACGGGGGGCCTCCGGGGGCGGAGCGTCCTCGTACTCGGCGCTCATCGCGACCCCTTCTTTCCCTCTGTGTCCACCGACGACCACAGCGCCTCATCCAGCACCGGCTCCGCCATCCTTCTTACGGCACCCGGCCGACATTTCGGCCGTACGACGCGGGTGACGACCCCTTACCGTACGGGTCTGTCGGCCCGCCTCCAAAGAAGTTATCCACAGGGTATGTGGATAACTGTGGATAACCTGTGGAGTACCACCGGCTCGGCTGTGCACAAGCTGTGCACACAGCGTTCGACTGCCTGCGACGACACCGGCATCCACTGGCTCTGACCTGCAACTTCGCCATCCACGGCCTGTGCATGGGAAAAAGTTCAGCCGGATTGGTGAGGTAATCCCCCCACACACGCCCACAGCGGCCACTGTCACCCGAAAGTAAGAGTCAGGAGCGCATTGTGGCTCTTACCTGTGGATGACTACGGTGGACAAGTGACTGGCACACCCACAACTAAGCCCCATCCCAGGGCCCTCCGCCGCACAGCCGACCGGGAGATCCTGCGGCTTGCTGTCCCAGCCTTCTTCGCGCTGGTGGCCGAGCCACTGTTCATCCTTGCCGATTCGGCGATCGTGGGCCATCTCGGCACCCCCCAACTGGCCGGTCTCGGTATTGCCGGAACCGTCCTGACCACCCTCGTCAGCCTGTGCGTCTTCCTCGCCTACACGACCACTGCAGCCGTCGCCCGGATGGTCGGCGCCGGGGACCTGCGCGGTGCCGTCCGCCAGGGCATCGACGGACTCTGGCTCGCCCTCGGCCTCGGAGTCCTGCTGACCGTACTGGCCGCGGGCACCGCTCCGTGGGTCCTCGAAGCACTCGGCGCTTCCTCGACAGCGCATCCGTACGCCCTGACTTATCTGCGCGTCAGCGCCCTCGGCATCCCCGCCATGCTGCTTGTCCTGGCCGCCACCGGTGTCCTGCGCGGCCTCCAGGACACCAGGACCCCGCTGTTCGTGGCCGTCGCGGGCTGTGTCGCCAACCTGCTGCTCAACCTGGGTTTTGTGTACGGACTGCACTGGGGCATCGCCGGCTCCGCGTGGGGCACTGTGATCGCGCAGTACGGCATGGCCGCGGTGTACCTGGTCGTAGTCGTCCGCGGCGCCCGTCGGCACGGCGCACCGCTCACCCCCGACCGGGCCGGGATAAGGGCCAGCGCGACCGCCGGGGTCCCACTGCTGATCCGCACCGCCAGCATGCGGGCGGTGTTCGTGATCGCGACTGTGGCCGCCACCCACCTGGGCGACACCTCGGTCGCCGCCCATCAGATCACCTTCCAGATCTGGATCCTCCTCTCTCTGGCGCTGGACGCCCTGGCCATCGCCGGGCAGGCCATCGTCGGCCGCGCGCTCGGCGCCGGGGACATCGCCGGGACCAGGGCCGCCACCCGGCGGATGCTCGCCTGGGGCGTCTGGGCGGGCGCGCTGTTCGCCGTGGCCGTCCTGGCCGCCAGACCGCTGTACGTCCCGCTGTTCACCCCGGACACAGCGGTACGCGACCTGCTGGCCGCGACGTTGATCGCCGCCGCCGTCCAGCAGCCCCTGGCCGGCGCGGTCTTTGTGCTGGACGGTGTCCTGATCGGCGCGGGTGACGGCCGCTACCTCGCCCTGACCATGCCCGTGGTCCTGGTGCTGTTCGCCGGGGCGGCCACCCTGGTATGGGTCTGCGGCGGCGGGATCGCCGCGCTGTGGTGGTTCGGGCTCAACACGTTCATGGCGGCCCGCCTGGCGGTCCTGTGGTGGCGCTACCGCGGCGACGCCTGGCTGGTCACCGGGGCCCGGAGGCACTGAGAAACCCGTCGGGAAACACGAAAGTCCGGGTCCCTCCGTGAGGAGGGGCCCGGACGATCAGCACCGGACGAGTCCGGCTGGGTTCCGAGGAACCTGATTACGCAGCGACGATGTTGACGTCGACGTCGGCGGAGACCTCAGCGTGCAGGCGAACCGACACACGGTGGGTACCGACGGTCTTGATCGGCTGACCGATCTCGACACGGCGCTTGTCGAGCTGCGGGCCGTCGGCGGCCGTGATGGCCGAAACGACGTCCGCAGCGGTGATCGCGCCGAAGAGACGGCCGGCATCGCCGGAACGGCTCTTCAGGACGACCTTGAGACCAGCGAGCTGGTTCTTGATCGCGACGGCTTCGTCGAGGGTACGGATCTCGCGGACCTTGCGGGCCCGACGGATCGCCTCGACGTCCTTCTCGCCACCCTTGGTCCAGCGCATGCCGAGACCACGGGGGATGAGGAAGTTGCGGCCGAAACCGTCCTTGACCTCTACGACATCACCGGGCTCGCCGAGGCCGGTCACTTCGTGAGTGAGAATGAGCTTCATTTCAAGATCTCCCTTCTCAGCGTGCAGTGCTGGTGTAAGGAAGAAGAGCGACCTCGCGGGCGTTCTTCACGGCTACGGCAACGTCACGCTGGTGCTGCGTGCAGTTACCAGTGACACGACGGGCACGAATCTTGCCGCGGTCGGAGATGAACTTCCGCAGCATGTTCGTGTCCTTGTAATCCACGTAGTGGACCTTGTCCTTGCAGAAGGCGCAAACCTTCTTCTTAGGCTTGCGCACAGGCGCCTTGGCCATCGTGTTCTCCAGATCGTTCCCACACCCGCCCGGCGTCTCCGCGGCGCGGGTGCGTGATAAACAAGAAGTTTGGTCCCCCGAAGCCCAGTGGGCTTACCCAGTGGGCTTAGAAGGGGGGCTCATCCGAGTAACCGCCGGGAGGGGCTCCCCAGCCGCCGCCCTGCGGAGCGGCGTTGCCGCCACCGCCGGGGGTCGCCCAGGGGTCATTGGCGGGGGCCTGCTGGCCACCGCCCTGACGTGCGCCTCCGAAGTTGCCACCCTGCTGGCCGCCGGACTGCTGCCCGCCGTAGCCACCGCCGCCCTGCTGCTGTCCGCCGCCGAATCCGCCGCCACCCTGGCCACCCTGACGGGAAGCCTTCGTGACCTTGGCGGTGGCGAACTTCAGGCTCGGGCCGATCTCGTCGACCTCAAGCTCGTAGACAGTGCGCTTCTCGCCTTCCTTGGTCTCGTACGACCGCTGCTTAAGCCGGCCCTGCACGATGACCGCCATGCCCTTCTGCAGCGATTCGGCGACGTTTTCAGCCGCCTGACGCCACACGTTGCACCGGAGGAAGAGCGCCTCGCCGTCCTTCCACTCGTTCGTCTGACGATCGAACGTGCGGGGGGTGGACGCGACGGTGAAGTTGGCGACAGCGGCCCCGCTGGGAGTGAAACGCAGCTCCGGGTCCGCAGTCAGGTTGCCGACGACTGTGATGACGGTTTCGCCTGCCATGCGTGACCTTTCGCTGCGTTTACTGCCGTTGGTGGCCTGCTGCCGGTAGTGCCAGAGTCAGAGGACTCTGATCACCGGATGTCGGGGCGCATGACCTTCGTCCGGAGCACCGACTCGTTGAGGTTGAGCTGACGGTCAAGCTCCTTGACCAGCGCGGGCTCAGCGATGAGCTCGGCGATGGCGTAGATGCCCTCGGTCTTCTTGTTGATCTCGTAGGAGAGTCGACGACGACCCCACTGCTCGACCTTCTCGACCTTGCCGCCACCGTTACGGATGACGTTCATGAACTGCTCGATAAGCGGCGTCACGGCGCGCTCTTCGAGGTCCGGGTCAAGGATGAGCATGAGTTCATAGTTACGCATGAAACACCCACCTCCTGTGGACTTCAGCGGCCACGGAATCTCCGTGGCAGGAGGGTTCTGCGTTGATCCGTTGATGTGTTCCGAACTTAGTCGGCACCACTGACAACAAGGGTTGTGCAGCGAGCCGGCCGGGACACGACGGACGGTACAGCGTACCTGGCTTCCGCCCTCGTCTTGAAATCCGCAGGTGGACGGGCGCATCCTGGTGTCCGGAGATCACGGACAAACATGTCCATAACCGTCTCCCAGCAGGAGGTGCGTCATGGCTTCCAGAATCGGCCGGAGCAGTCCGCTGCACGCGGGTCACGCTGCCCAGACCAGCAAGGCCGACCCGGTCACCCGGCCGCCCGGCCTCAAATCCACCCTCCAACGACTCGGTTTCCAAACCGACGGCCGTGCCCATCCGCGGGAGAACGCCGTCATCGCGGGCACCGTCACCTTCGCCCTGGTGTCGATCGTGTGCGCGTTCTTCCCTGGCATGCACATCCTCGGCTCGTGGGCCGGGCTGCTCGGCGTGTTCGTCGGGTTCAGCGCGCAGATGATGTCGGCGACCACCGCGGAGCGCACGGTCAACGTCATCGCCACCGGCACGGCTGCGGTCGGTCTCTTCATGGGTCTGGCCCACGGCGGCCTCTATTAGACAGCCGTCTGGATAGCCGTCCGCGCTCAGGCGGCAGGCACAGAAACGGGCTTCACCACAGCCGCCGTCGGTTCCGCACACGCGTGCGGAACCGACGGCGGCTGCGCGCAGCGGCGGCCCTTACCGGGCCGTTGTCCGGAAATGACGGGACGACAGCACATCCATCCGGGCGAGTACGCTCTGACTCGGCCGAACCGATCCCGATGAGCCGAGGAGCTTGCCAGATATGACCCTCCGCCTGAGGACGCTCACCCGGGACGAGCACCTCGCCTTCATCAAGAGCCGCCCCAACGCCAGCTTCCTGCAGACCCCCGCCTGGGGTGACGTGAAGGCCGACTGGCGTTCGGAGTCGATCGGCTGGGTTGACGAGACCGGCCACGTCGTCGGCGCCGCCCTGGTCCTGTACCGACAGTTGCCCAAGCTCAAGCGCTACCTCGCGTACATGCCCGAGGGCCCGGTCATCGACTGGTTCGACGGCGACCTGAAGCGCTGGCTGAATCCGATGCTCGCGCACCTGAAGAAGCAGGGCGCGTTCTCGGTGAAGATGGGCCCGCCGGTGGTGGTCCGCCGCTGGGAGGCCGACACCATCAAAAAGGCCATCGCCGACAAGTCCGGCAAGCGGCTGCGCGACCTGCCGGCCGACTTCACCGATGAGCGGGCCGAGGGCGTCGAGCACCTACTGCGGTCACTCGGCTGGTTGCAGGACCCGTCGGGGGGCGCCGGCTTCGGCGACTTCCAGCCGCGCTACGTCTACCAGGTGCCGCTGACCCGGCGCTCGCTCGACGATGTGCACGCCGGGTTCAACCAGCTGTGGCGGCGCAACATCAAGAAGGCGCAGAAGGCCGGCGTCGAGGTCGTCCAGGGCACGTACGAAGACCTGGGGGTCTTCCACGACGTCTACAAGACGACCGCGATCCGCGACCACTTCACGCCGCGTCCGCTGGCCTACTTCCAGGGCATGTGGAAGGCGATGGCCGCCGAGGACCCCGAGCGTATGCGCCTCTACCTGGCCAAGCACGAGGGCGAGGTGCTCGCCGCCACCACGATGGTGACCGTCGGCGACCACGTCTGGTACTCGTACGGTGCCTCGGCCAACCACAAGCGTGAGGTGCGCCCGTCGAACGCGGTCCAGTGGCGGATGCTGCGCGACGCGTACGCCCTGGGCGCCAGCGTGTACGACCTACGCGGGATCAGCGACACCCTCGACGAGACCGACCACCTGTTCGGCCTGATCCAGTTCAAGCTGGGCACCGGCGGCCAGGCCGTGGAATACCTGGGCGAGTGGGACTTCCCGCTGAACAAGATGCTGCACAAGGCGCTGGACATGTACATGTCGCGCAGGTAGACCCCGGGCTCCAAGCGCGGGTAGACCCCGGGCTCCAAGCGCGGGTAGACCCCGGGCTCCAAGCGCAGGCGTCATCCTCCCGTCGTCTTCGCTTCGCTCAGCCGCCGGTCGGCGCCTGCGCGTCGCCCGGAAAAGATCGCGTCCTCCGGACGCGCTCCTTCGCTTCGCTCAGTCGCCTCGTAGGGTCGGTGCTTCGCTTCGCTCAGTCCCCTCGTAGGGGTGGCGCTTCGTTTCGCTCAGTCGTTTCGCGCAGTCGCCTCGTACACCGGGCCGATCTCTTCGGCTCACGCTGGATCGCTCGCTTCGCCTCGCACGTTCAACTCTGAGGACCGCTCATGTCGCTGACGCTGTACGTCGACGCCCCCCGCTGGCGCAAGCACCAGGACGAGGTGCGCGCGGCCTTCCCCGGCCTGGTCCCGGTGATGAAGGGGAACGGGTACGGCTTCACCAACGAGCGGCTGGCCGAGGAAGCGACCCGGATGGGCGCCGACATGGTCGCGGTCGGCACCACCTACGAAGCCGACCAGGTCAAGGACCGCTTCGACGGCCGGATCCTGGTCCTCACCCCGTACTACCGGGGCGAGGAGCCGATGGCCCTGCCGGACAGGGTCGTCCGTACGGTCTCCTCGGTTGAAGGTGTCCGCGAACTGCTCGGGCGCCGCATCGTGGTCAGCTGCATGACCAGCATGAAGCGCGACGGCGTGACCGAGGAGGACCTGGTCAAGCTGCGGACGTCACTGGACGACATCCGCCTTGAGGGCTTCTCCCTGCACCTGCCGATGGACCACTTCGACAACTACGACCCGGCCCGTGAGGTCGCCGACTGGATCGAGCGGCTCCAGGCGGCCCGGCTGCCGGTGCACACGCTCTACGTCAGCCACCTGACGGCGAATCAACTGCATGCTCTGCGCCAGCGCTACCCCGACACGGTGTTCCGGCCCCGCATCGGCACCGACCTCTGGCTGGGCGACCACGACGCCTTGTCGTCCCGGGGAACCGTGATCAATGTCGTACGGGTCGCCAAGGGCGAAAGGTACGGCTACCGCCAGCGCAAAGCCGCGTCCGACGGCCATCTCCTGATCGTCAGCGGTGGCACCGCGCAGGGCGTCGGCCTGGAGGCCCCCAAGACCGTACGCGGCGTCATGCCCCGGGCCAAGGGCGTCGCCCGGGCCGGTCTGGCCACCGTCAACCGCGCGCTGTCGCCGTTCGCCTGGGCGAGCAAGCAGCGCTGGTTCGCCGAGCCGCCGCACATGCAGGTCAGCCTGCTGTTCCTAGAGGGCGAGGTGCCCCCGCCGGCCATCGGCGACGAACTGGACGCGACGCTGCGGCACACCACAACCCAGTTCGACCGGGTCATCCTGCGCTGAATCCCTTCCGCACCGAGCCCTTCCGCACCGAAATAAGAGGGCAGGTCTTCGCGTACGGGAATTCCGTACGCGAAGACCTGCCCTCTTATTCGTCTCCGGACCTAAAGAAGCGCCGGTTCCTCGTGCTTCTCCGCCGTGCGACGACGCCGCACCAGGCTCACCGTGAACACGTCAGGAGCTCGGTCGAGCACGCCCCCTGACGGATCGTCACTGCCGTCGGCCCGGACCGGATCGCGGTCGGGCAGCAGGATGTCGCGGATCACCATCGCCGCGAAGAACAGCGTTCCGACCAGGTGGAAGATGATCGTCACGTGGTACGCGTTCTGCGACAGGCCCTTGCCGCTGAACGAGGCGATGTACATCCACACCCCGAGGAAGTAGACGACCTCGCCGGCCTGCCAGATCAGGAAGTCGCGCCAGCGCGGCCGGGCGAGCACCGCCAGCGGGATCAACCACAGAACGTACTGCGGTGAGTAGACCTTGTTGGTGAGGATGAACGCCGCGACGATCAGGAACACGAGTTGGGCGAACCGCGGACGGCGCGGCGCGCACAGAGCCAGCGCGGCGACACCCAGCATGCACAGCACCAGGCTCACGCTGACATACGTGTTGAGTGCCTCTATGTGCTTGCCGTCGCCGCGCTGCATGACGATCAGCCAGAACGAGCCGTAGTCCTCACCGCGCGTCTGGCTGAACGTGTAGAAGAGCTTCCAGCCCTCCCGGATGTGTACTCCGCCGTCCCGGAACTGGAGCGCGATCGGCAGGTTGACGAGCAACCAGGACGCCACGGTCGCCACTGTGGTCTTGGCGAAGTCGGTCATGCGGCCGGTCCGCAGGCACAACAGGAACAAAGGGCCGAGCAACAGGATGGGATACAGCTTGGCCGCCGTCGCCAGGCCGATCAGCACGCCGGCCAGGACGATGTTGCGCCGGGCCCAGGCCATCATTCCCACGGCGGTGAGCGCGACCGCGACCAGGTCCCAATTGATGATGCCGTTGAGCGCCAGCGCGGGCGCGCAGGCCACGATCGCCGCGTCCCACGGCCGTCGGCCCGACGTCTTCATGGTGGCCACCACGGTCACCACAGCACAGGCCATGAGGACGAGCACGTTGATCCAGACGAACCACAGCTGCTCGTTGTGGAGATCGCCGCCCAGCGTCCGGGCGATCACCCCGGCGAACTGCATGACACCGCCGGTGATCACCGGGTACTCCAGGAACTTCATGTCCTTGTCACCGGTGGTGTCGAAGTACGGTACGGCACCGTCGTGGAATCCGCGGCTGGTGTACAGGTGCGGCATGTCGCTGTAACAGGCGTGGGAGTACTGCGTGCTGCCGGAGAACCAGCCGCCGTCGAAGCAGGGCTTCTTCTGCACCAGGCCGAGTGCGAAGCACAGCACCGCCAGGAGGATGAGGACACGCACGGGGGTCCACCACCCGTTGCGCCCGGTGGAACCGGCACCGAAGCGGATCCGCCGACCGGCAGGGCCGCCCACCACTTCGCTGCCGGCCCGGATGATCGGATCGTCGTGCGACGGCAGGACCGGCTCGGAGAATGTCGGCTTCATGCAGGTCATCTTTCCGCAGGCGGGGTGGGTGGCGGTGCCCAAAAGCAGGGTCCTGCCGGGGTGGTGCCCGCAGCGGCCGGAGCCAGGGGTTCCCGGACCCCGGGTGAAGAGAGCGTACGGGTGAGGACAAAGCACTGCGGGGCACGGGAGGACTTTCCCTCCCGCGCCCCGCAGCCGGCTGTCAGCGGCTAGCCCCCGAAGAGTCCGCCGGTGGTCCGGTTCGTCGTGGCGTCGTCCCGGTGCGTTCTGCCGTGGCTGTTGCCGTTGGCGGCGTCAGTGCCGCTGTTCCCCGACGTCGCGGGTGGCCCGCTCGATGAGGGGGGCTTACTCGAGCCGCCGTTGCCGCCACCGATTATTCCGCCCCAGCTGTTCCCACCGGTGCTGGTGGAAGTGCTGGTGCTGGTGCTGGTGCTGGTGCTGGTGCTGGTCGCGCTGGTCCCGGCCGTGTCCGTGGGCTTCAGGGAAGTCGCCGGGGCGGTCGGCGTCTGGCTGGTGGGTGCCGACTGTGTGGACGAAGGGCTCGTGGACAGCGGGGCCGACGGGGTCACGTTGGAGGCGTTCTGCGGGTCCCCGAGGTCCCTGGGCTTGGTGAAGTCCTGCTTCTGCACACCATCCAGCGCGGCCTTCATGTACTCGGTCCAGACCGCCGCCGGGAGGTCACCACCGTGCAGTGAGTCGTTGCCTGCCACGCCGGACATCGAAAGTTTGGCGTGTGACACCGGGTCTTCACGGAACAGCCCGACGGCTGTCGCCAGGTTCGGGGTGTAACCGACGAACCAGGCGGATTTGTTCTCGTTGGTCGTACCCGTCTTGCCCGCCGCGGGACGGCCCAAGGCCTGCGCCTTCTTACCGGTGCCGTTCGTCACGACACTCTGCAGCACGTCGTTGACGGTGTCCGCGACGTTCTCGTCGAAGACCTTCGCCACCTCCCGCGCGGGTAGTTCGATCTTGTTTCCCTCGTGCTTCAGTTCCTTGATGAAGTACGGGTCCGCGTGCTTGCCCCGCGCCGCGAAGGTCGCGTACGCCTCGGCCATGTCCAGGGCGCTGGGCTGGCTGACGCCCAGCGCGATCGTCGGAGTGGCGTCGAAGTCCGCTTTCAGGTCCGGGATTCCCGCGTCCATCGCGGTCTTCTTCACCTTCACCGGGTCGACGTCGGCGGCGAGTTGGAGGAACACCGAGTTGACCGACCGCTCCATCGCCGTGCGGAGGGTGATCGGCCCGTAAGGCCTTTTCCCTTCGTTACCCGCGATGTAGACCTTGCCGTTGCTGTCCTTGTACGGCTGCCCGTTTGGCATGATGATCGGGATGTTGCTGTCGCCGTTGTAGATGCTCTCCGGCGGGATCGGCTTCCCCGCCTTGCCGTCCCGCAGCGCCGTGGCCAGTACGAACGCCTTGAACGTCGAGCCGACCTGGACATCCTGCCGGGTGGCGTCGTTCAGCTCCTGCTTGAGGAAGTCGGGACCGCCGTACAGTGCCACCACCGCGCCGTCCCCCGGCACCACCGAAGCGACCCCGGTGCGCATGTACCTGTCCGCGTCGCGCTTCTCCGGATCAAGCTGTGACGTCAGCTTCTGCTCGACCGCCGCGACCGCCGCGTCCTGCTTCGGCTTGTCGAAGGTCGTGACGATCTTGTAGCCGCCGGCCGTCAGCGCCGCCTCGTCCACCAGCTTGTTCTTCTTGAGGTAGTTGTCCGCCACCTCCATCAGATAGCCGGCCTGGCCCGCCTTGTTGGCGGCGGGCATCGGCTTGATCGGCTGCGGGAACTTGGTGGCGTCGGCGGTCGCCTTGTCCAGCCAGCCCTCCTTCACCATGCGGTTCAGCACAGTGCGCCACTTGGCTTCGATCTGCGGCCGGCGGCTCTCGTAGACGTACCAGTCGTTGATGCCCGGCGCGTTCAGCAGAGTCGCCATGTAGGCACCCTCCGCGACGTTCAGGTCCTTGGCGTCCTTGTTGTAGTACGCCTTGGCGGCGGCCTGGATGCCGCTCACCCGTCGGCCGTAGAAGATCGTGTTCAGGTAGCCGGCGAGGAGGTCGTCCTTGGTCATCTGCCGGTCGATCTTGACCGCGATGAACATCTCCTTGAACTTCCGCGTGAAGCTCTGGTCCGCGGTCAGGTAGTAGTTCTTCACGTACTGCTGAGTGATCGTCGAGCCACCCTGGGTCTCCTGGCCCTTGGCCATGTTGACCACCGCTCGGGTCAGCCCCTTGGGTGAGACACCGGAGTCGGTGTAGAAGGTGGCGTTCTCCGCCGCGAGCACGGCCTGCTGGACCGGCTTGGGGATCTGGTCCAGGCCGACGACCTGCCGGTTCACCGCGCCGCTGCGGCCCAGCTCGGTCTTGCCGTCCGCGTAGTAGTAAACATTCGACTGGGACTTCACACCGGCATTCGGGTCCGGGATCTTGACCATCGAATACGCGACGCCGACCGCACCGACGATCATCCCGACGAACAGCACGAACATCGCCAGGATCTGCTTGAACGACGGAAGCCAGCGACGCACACCCCGCTTGCCGGCGCGCGGGTAGTCGATGAACCGCTTCTTGACCGGACGACCGTTGCCACCCCGGCCCCGGCCGGGACCGCTGTTCAGCCCGCCCGGCCGGTCGGCCCCTCCTGGCGGTGTGCCCCCGCCCGGCGGGGTACCCCCGCCCCGGCGGCCGCCGCCTGAACCGCGGCCTCCGCCACCGCCCCGCTGGGTCTGCCGGGCCCCGGTCCTGGACATGGGTTGCGGCGCCTCCGCGCCGAAGGCGCGTGGCGCTCCGTCACCGGGAGTCCGTCGATCACCCCCGGGCGGTGTGTCGCGCCCCTGGGCACTCGGGTCCTGTGACTGTCTGCGGCGGTGCTCACTCATCGACTGGCTTCTCCTCGGCCGCACGACGGGGACGTGCCGCGCGGAGATCATGGCTCTCCGCTCCCCAGGACATCCCGACGTGCGATTCGGTTCCGCGGGGACCGCTCGGGCGCTTACGACATTCCGCTGTCCGTGGGTCCGGTCGCGTCCCGATGCACAACATGGCGGTCCACACTACGCGGACGATCGCGCAGCCTTTCCCACCTGTACGGAACTTCAATCTCGTACGGGTGACTCGACATACCGCCGTCGGCGACAACAGGGAAGGCCATCCTGGCCGCTGTGATCTTCTTCACCGCCGACACAAACGGACAAAACCGACTCACACCTTGCGTTGATATGACGGCGCGACATATCGTCCTGATGTATCGGCCCGATACATCGCATCGAGATATCGTGCGTACAAGGACTGAAGACCCGCCGGTGACGGTACTGCAGGGCGTGACGACGACCTGCAACCGGCCCCGGACCAAAGACTTGGAAGGAGGTCTCCTGTGAGTAGGCGCGGTGGTGTTCTCGAATTCGCCGTCCTCGGCCTGCTGCACGAGACTCCGATGCACGGCTACGAGCTGCGTAAACGGCTCAACACCGTGCTTGGTTCCTTCCGCGTCCTGTCGTACGGCACTCTCTACCCCTGTTTGAAGGCCCTGCTGTTGCGGGGCTGGATCGCCGAGGAAGAGGACGCCGAAGCGGCAGCGGCGCTGGCCGGCAGCAGACGGTCCAAGATCGTCTACAAGCTGACCGCTGTAGGCAAAGAGCAATTCCAAGAACTGCTGTCTCAGTCCGGGCCCTCAGCCTGGGAGGACGACAACTTCGGCGTGCACTTCGCCTTCTTCGGCCGCACCGACGCCGAGGTGCGCATGCGCATCCTCGAGGGTCGCCGCAGCCGACTCGAGGAACGTCTCGAGCGGATCCGGACTTCACTCTCCCGGACCCGGGAGCGGCTCGACGATTACACCCTCGAGCTGCAGCGGCACGGACTCGAGTCGGTCGAGCGCGAAGTGCGCTGGCTCAACGAGTTGATCAACGCCGAACGGCACGCCGGGGATCCGTCCCCGGGCGGTGCGGCCGGTGGTACCGGAGGCGGTACGGGAAAGTCGGGTTCACCCGACGACCCCGAAGCCTCCGGCACGGGGGTTCGGTGACCTGCGGTCCCTCAACGGACCCCGCAGTGACCCGGAAGATGCAAACAACTCAGGACGTGGCCGGAACGACCCGTCCGAAGCAACCAGTTGGCTGTCTCGAAAGAGGCGCCAATGAGCACACAGGGAGCAACTGGAATGGGTTCGGTTCGCGTAGCCATCGTCGGAGTGGGCAACTGCGCCGCCTCGCTGGTCCAGGGCGTCGAGTACTACAAGGACGCCGACCCGAACAGCCGCGTGCCCGGTCTCATGCACGTGCAGTTCGGTGATTACCACGTCCGCGACATCGAGTTCGTCGCCGCGTTCGACGTGGACGCCAAGAAGGTCGGCTTCGACCTGGCGGACGCCATCGGCGCCAGCGAGAACAACACCATCAAGATCTGCGACGTGCCGCTGACCGGCATCACCGTCCAGCGTGGCCACACCCTCGACGGCCTGGGCAAGTACTACCTCCAGACCATCGAGCAGTCCACCGAAGACGCCGTGGACATCGTCAAGGCCCTCAAGGACACCAAGGCCGATGTGCTCGTGTGCTACCTGCCGGTGGGCTCTGAAGCCGCCGCCAAGTTCTACGCACAGTGCGCCATCGACGCCAAGGTCGCGTTCGTCAACGCCCTCCCGGTCTTCATTGCCGGCACCAAGGAGTGGGCGGACAAGTTCACCGAGGCCGGCGTGCCGATCATCGGCGACGACATCAAGTCCCAGGTCGGCGCGACCATCACGCACCGCGTGCTGGCGAAGCTGTTCGAAGACCGCGGTGTGCTCCTCGAGCGCACCATGCAGCTGAACGTCGGCGGCAACATGGACTTCATGAACATGCTCGAGCGTGAGCGCCTGGAGTCCAAGAAGATCTCGAAGACGCAGGCTGTCACCTCGCAGGTCGACCGTGACCTGGGTGCCAACAACGTGCACATCGGCCCGTCCGACTACGTCGCGTGGCTCGACGACCGCAAGTGGGCGTACGTCCGCCTTGAGGGCAAGGCCTTCGGCGACGTCCCGCTGAACCTCGAGTACAAGCTTGAGGTCTGGGACTCCCCGAACTCGGCCGGTGTCATCATCGACGCCGTCCGCGCCGCGAAGATCGCCCTCGACCGGGGCATCGGTGGCCCGATCCTCTCGGCGAGCAGCTACTTCATGAAGTCTCCCCCCGTGCAGTACTTCGACGACGCGGCGCGGGACAGCGTCGAGGCGTTCATCAAGGGCGAGGTCGAGCGCTGAGCAAAACCCCTTCTGACCTGCATTTATTGAAGCAGGAGCAGGGAGTTTAGCTACTTCACAACGTGCCACCGACGCATTAGTTGCGTCGGGGGCACGTTGTTTTGCGTGGGGCTTCGAGGTTTCTTTCTGCTCTCCCATCACATGATCACTCCCAGATTTCTCCCACTGGAGTGGCCCTACGACCAACGCGCCGGGGACCTCGACCAACGAGCGGACGGGCCACAACTAGGCCGTGTGGGGTACGCCACACAGTCGCCCGTAGGCAGAACGCGCTCCCTATCGTGTGGATCACGCACACGCTGGGGGGATTTAAATGGGTGCCGATGAATCGTTGTCGACAAAGGAACTGTCGACAGAACAGCTGATCGTTTCGTCGCGAGGCTCGCACGATTACTTGACCATGTTCGGCATTGCTGACCTGGACGATCTCGCTGGACTGCACATCCTCGACTGCCCCGGGGGTGCCGCCGCTTTCGCCAGTGCCGCAGCTGCCGCCGGCGCCGATGTCACCGCCGTCGACCGTGTCCATTCACGGGTACGCGGGTTCGGGAGCCGCCTGACGGGCCGGTAGGTTGATCCGCGTGTCGCAGCAGCCGTCGTACGCGTACCTGGCCGCGCTGGTCGCCTCTCAGGCCCGCGTGATCGACGAGCTGCGCGCACTGGCGGTGGAGCAAGAGAAGGCCATCGTCGGCCTGCGGTTGGAAGTCGCGGAGTTGAAGCGGCAGTTGGGCCGGGACTCCACAAATTCAGGCCAGCCGTCCTCGAAGGACTCGATCGCGGCCAAAGCCAAGAAGCGGGCGGACCTGTCCTCGCGGGAGCGTTCCAAGGAGCGTAAGCCCGGCGGGCAAACAGGCCATAAGGGCGCACGGCTGGAGCCCACTGAGAAGCCGGACCGCACCGAGGCGCTCTGTGCCCCCATCGACTGCGGGAACCGCGGAAACAACCTCGTGGACGCCCGCGAACTGGCGGACACCTGGGCCCAGGTGTGGGACACCTTGCCGGTCATCGTGGAGAAGGTCGCCTACCACCTGCCCCGTCGGCGTTGCGGATGCGGGCACATCACCACCGCGACGGTGCCGGGCGGGCGGGACAGTCTGGACGTGAAGCTGCTGGAGGACCTGCGGGCCCGCTACGACATGGCGGTGGACTGGGGGAAGACGACCAATCGGCTGCGGGACTGGGACAAGGCGGGCAACCATCCCGGCTACCGGTTGGCGGCTCGGTTGAAGGACAAGGCCGAGCAGGTCTGGCTGTTCACCCGGAACTTCGCGGTCCCCTGGACCAACAACCCCAGCGAACAGGCGCTTCGAGGGCCGAAACGGCGTCAAGCCGTCTCGGGGTACTGGCACACACCCAAAACGCTGGGCGCCTACTTGCGGGTCCGCTCCTACCTCGTCAGCGCGCGCGGTCATGGCATCACGCCGCTGACTGCCATCCACCGTGCCCTGAACGGGAACCCCTGGCTACCCGCGACAACGTAGCCCCCGTGAATGGACACAGCGGCAGCGGGTCCGTATCGGACCGTTCGCAGGATGCGTCACGGCAGGTAGTCGTCTTCCTTGCACGGGCCCTCTACGTGGTGGCGTTCGATCTCAGTCGGGCTGCCGGGGGTGTGCTCGGTTTTCCCCGCATTGGTTGTGACCATTCGGAGCTCGCGCAGGTCGCGAAGCATGGCGTACCCGGACAGCCAGGTCGCGTCCTCGAGGTGGCTGTGCTTCGTAGGAGTACCCATATGTTCCACGGCGCCTCCATGCGAAGCGGGATATAACTGCTTTCGGGCAATCCCTTGACAACCCCATGCCGCTCATGGGTGGAGGGCCGTACGGTGGAAAGCGGAGACCCCACACCAACGAATCCCCCTCGGGAGCGCACGTGGACACCACCGAGCACACCACCATCGGCCAACGGGTCGGCGCGATCCGCAAACGCCGGGACATGTCCCGCGCCGACCTGGCGGCAGCCGTCGACCGGTCACCGGACTGGATGAAGTCCGTCGAACTGGGCCGCCGCCAGCTTGACCGGTACTCCCTGATCGCGGGCCTGGCCGCCGCGCTGAGCGTCGCCCCCGGCGAACTGACCGGCACCCCGCTGCCGCACGGCACGCCTGTAGCCGAAGGCATACGTCGTGGTCACGACACCATCGCAGCAATCCGCCGTGCGCTACTGCGCGGCCAGCTCTCCGGAGGCACCGCTGACCGGCCCTACCCGATCGACCAGATCCGGCACAGTGCCCGCGAAGCCCACCGCCTGTGTCGGCATGGGCAGTACGGCGAACTCGGCCTAGTACTCCCCGGGTTGCTCGACAGCGCCGCCCAAACAGCGGGGACGAGCCGGAGCCCTGAGGCCGAGACGGCGTACGGACTCCTGAGCGGCGTCCGTAACCACACAGCCATGATGCTGAAGAAACTTGGGCACGTGGACCTGGCGGCCATCGCCGCCCAGCAGGCTCTGACGGCGGCCGACCACTGCGGCGACCCGCTGATGACGGTGGCCGCACAATGGACCCTCAGCGAGGTCTACTTCACCGCCGGTGCGCTCACCGAGGGCCTGACCCTGGTCGGCTCCGTCCTGGACAGCCTCGACGGATCACTCGGCGACGACCCGGCGGCCTGGTCGCTGTGGGGCACCTTGCACCTGGTCGCCGCGACGGGCGCGGCACAGCGGTGCGAACGCGCCGACAGTATGGGGCACCTGGCCGAAGCCCGCCGCGCCGCGGACCGTACGGGGGAGCGGGACGACTACGCCACCTGCTTCGGCGGTGCCAACGTCGCTCTGAACGCGGCGTCCGCCGGCCTGGAGATGGGCGACGGCATGGGGGCGCTGACCGTCACCGCTGGCGTGGACTTCACCGTGCTGCCAAAAGAACGTAAGGCCCGGCACCTGATCGACGTGGCCCGTGCCCACGCGCAGGCCAAGGACGACAAGGCGTCGATGGAGGCGTTGATGGACGCCGATCGCCTGGCACCGGAGTACGTACACGCGCACGTGATGGCCCGCGAGCTGGTCGGTGCGGCGTTGGAAAGGGAGAAGGCCAGCAGTCGGGAGCCAGTGCGGATCATGGCGCGACGGATCGGGATCGCCGCCTGAGCTGACGGAAAAAATCTTCGCCCCGGGTACACGGAGTACCCGGGGCACCGTCATGCCAGGAGGACGCTGAGGATTCGTCAGCAACCGCACCCACCGCATCTGGGAGGGCATCATGCCCCGGCCGTCTGCACCTGTCCGACCCGTTGCGCTTGTGAACGGGGGGCTGCGGGCGGTGGCCATACGCAGGGACCTCGCGGTGTGGGAGATGCCGCAGGACCCGGCACTGATCAGTGTGGTGCGCCGGGTGGTCGAGGAGCGGCTGCGGGTGTGGGCGGTGCCGGAAGACACGCGGGACGTGCTCGTCTTGGTGGCCTCCGAGTTGGCGACGAACTCCGTCCGGCACGCCGGTTCGTGGTCCCGGGTCCGGGTGACCCTGGCCGTCGGTGACGTGCTCGTCTGCCTGAGGGTGGACGACGACGACCCTGAGCGAATGCCCAGGCTGATACCGGAGTTGGTCGACGAGGCGGATGACCCAGGGGAGTCCGGGCGCGGCTTGATGCTGATCGGCGCGCAGGTAAAGGCGCTGCGCGGAAGGGTGTTCACAGAGCGGTGCGACGACAGCAAAGGCATCGGAGTGTGCGTTCCCCGTTCTTGAGCGGTCCGGACGAGAAATTGATTCCCAAGCCATCAGCCCCACACCGGGTGGGGTCACCATCCCCAGGAGACTTCTGTGACCACCACGTTCGCGATGCAGCCTCGCCGCCCGTGGGGGCTGACCCGCCTGGCCCCGTACACCTGCGTCGACCAGGTCCCGGACCCCGGCACCATCCACATCGACCCGGTCACCCAGACCGCCGTCTACACCAACCCCGACGGGGACACCCTCCCCCTGGCCGGACACCGCAAGACCAAGCAGGGCACGGAGACAACAACCGTCCCGGCCGGGGGCGACGGCAAAGGGCCGCGCAAGCCCAACGACCACACGCAGGACGAAATCCAGAAAGACGACTGACATGGCCGACTCCCGCCCCGTCCTCGTGCTCACCGCCAAGGACGACACCACCGCCGACGACGTGATCACCGAACTGAACCGGCGGGACACCCCCGTGGTCCGGTTCGACCCCGGGCGTGACTTCCCCGGCGAGATCACCGTGTCGGCCTGGGTCGGGAGCGGCCCCGGATCCGGCCTGACCGGACTCCTGCGCACACCGTCCCGCATCGTGGACCTGTCCACGGTGCGGGCGGTGTACCGCCGCCGCCCCACCCCCTACGGCCACGCCTTCCGGGAACTCGACCCCATGGACGCCGCGTTCGCCACCGCCCAGGCCGCCGCCGGACTCGGCGGCATCCTCCGCTCGCTGCCCGGCGCGCTGTACGTCAACCACCCCGCGAATGAGCGGGAAGCCGAAAACAAGATCGCGCAACTTCAGGTCGCGCGGTCGGCGGGGATGCAGATCCCCGCCACCCTGGTCACCAACCGGCACACCGACGCTCAGGGGTTCCTCGCCGACGAACAGCGGCAGTTCATCTACAAGCCGCTACGCAGCACCCCGTACGCACGCGACAACCAAGCCCTGACCGTGTGGGCCGAAGACATCCACCTTCGGCAACTCACCCAGGACGTGGACGGCACCGGGCACCTGTTCCAGGAGCGCATCAAATCCAGCCGCGACGGCTGGGAGTTCGTCCGCACCACCGTCGTCGGCGACAACATCCTGTCCGTCCAGATCAGCACCGACCAACTCGACTGGCGACGCGACTACACCCGCAACACCTACCGGCGCACCACCACCCCGCCCGACACCGTCACCGCCCTCCACGCCTACCTGGCCCACTTCGGACTGGCGTACGGGGCATTCGACTTCGCCGTCCGCGAGGACGGACAGTGGGTCTTTTTGGAATGCAACCCCGGCGGCCAGTGGGGATGGCTGGCCGACGCCGTCAACCTGCCCGTCGCCACCGCCCTCGCCGACCTCCTCACCCAAGGAAGCCCCGAAAAATGAACCACATCGACGCCACGTTCGAAGCCCTGGCCAACGAACTGCGCCACACCCTGGCCGCCGCCCTGGTCGCCGACGGAGAACTCGACAGCGCGCCGCTGCGCCAGGCCGTCGAACAAGTGCCCCGGCACCTGTTCGTGCCGGCCTTCTTCCGCCGCACCACCGCCACCGGCCAGGACCGGTGGGAACCGGTGTCCGCCTCCCGTGGCGGACGGGTCCCGTGGCTGGAGGCCGCCTACCGCGACGAGACCCTGGTCACCCAGCTCGACAACAAGGTGATGCCCGGCCAGGTGACCGGCCCCGTGCCCGGGTACGCCACCTCGTCGTCCACCCTGCCGTCCCTGGTGGTCCGGATGATCCAGGACCTGGACCTGTCCCCCACCGACAAGGTCCTGCTGGTGGGCACCGGCACCGGCTACACCACCGCGCTGCTGTGCCACATGCTCGGCGACGCCGCCGTCACCACCATGGAAGTTGACAGCGGAGTCGCCGACCGCGCCGCCCACGCCCTGGACCGCGCGGGCTTCCACCCGATGCTGATCACCTATGACGGGCTCCAGGGCTGGCCCGGCCGCGGCCCGTACGACAAGATTATTGTCATGTGCTCCGTGCGGCACATCCCCCGACCCTGGCTGACCCAGGTCCGCCCCGGCGGCACCATCCTGGTCACACTCCAGGGCTGGGCGCAGGCCGCCAGCCTCATCCGCCTGACGGTCAACCCGGACGGATCCGCCGACGGCGACTTCCTCCCCGGGCTCGTCAGCTTCATGGCCGCCCGGCCGCACGCCGCCCCGCCCCTGCCCTACGACGTCACGGCACTGGTCGACGAGGTCAACGCCCAGCACTGGCACACCGACGTCGGCCCCGACATCGACGCCAGCCCGGACGCGGTGATGGTCGCCCAACTCGCCGCCCCCAACGCCCAGTGGACCGGCATCGCGATCGACGGCGGGCCGATGACCACCTACCTCATGGACACCGTCACCGGCTCCTGGGCGGCACTGCGCCCCCACCCCGACGGCGGATGGAACGTCACCCACGCGGGACCCGTCAACCTCTGGGGCCCCATCGCGCAGGACCTCCTCGCGTGGCGCAAAGCCGGATCGCCCCCCATGACGGAGTTCAAACTGCACATCAGCCCGCACGGCACCCAACGCGTCCGCGTCCCCGACACCGACCTGTCCTGGTACCTGCCCACCGACTGACTGAGGTACCGCGCTGATAGGGGCGCGCACGGGACATGTCCCGTGCGCGCCCCTATACGTTTGCCGCGTGGCTCTGATCCGTGACCTCAAGACCCTTGCCCGGCTGCGGGATTTCCGCAGGCTGCTGGCCACCCGCCTGTCCTCGCAGCTGTCCGACGGGGTCTTCCAGGTGGGGCTGGCCGGCTATGCCTTCTTCGCTCCTGAGAAGCAGACCTCAGCGGCCGACATCGCCGCTGCCTTCGCCGTGCTGCTGCTCCCGTACTCGATCATCGGTCCGTTCACCGGGGTGCTGCTCGACCGGTGGCGGCGGCGTCAGGTGCTCGTGTACTGCAACCTGCTGCGGGCCGCGCTGGTCGCGCTTACCGCCGTCCTGGTCCTCGCCGGTGCCCCCGCCGCGCTGTTCTACGTCTCCTGTCTGGCCGTCATGTCGGTGAACAGGTTCGTACTCGCCGGGCTTTCCGCCTCGCTCCCCCGCGTGGTCCCGGCCGCCGACCTGGTCACCGCCAACGCCGTTTCGCCCACCCTCGGCACGGTCGCCGCGACCGCCGGTGCGGGAATCTCCGTACTCGTGCACGGGCTTTTCCCGGAGGGTGCGGGGCGGACCGCCGCAGTGATCCTGCTCGCCGGGCTGCTCTACGCCGGTTCCGCGGCCATCGCCTCGACCATGGGCAAGGACCTCCTCGGCCCCGATCCGGAACTGACGGTGCCGCGACTGCGCTCGGCTGTCCGGTCGGTCGTCCGGGGGCTGGGTGCAGGGGCCGCGCATGTGTGGGGTCGCCGGTCCCCCGCGTACGCGCTGGCCGCGATCACCGCCATGCGCTTCTGCTACGGCGTCCTGGCGGTGATGACCGTCCTGCTGTGTCGGAGCAGTTTCAACGACCCGGCGGACACCGACGCCGGTCTGGCCACCCTCGGGCTGACCGTCGCGGTGTCCGGAGTGGGGTTCTTCGTCTCCGCCCTCATCAGCCCGTACGCCGTCACGCGGCTCGGGGTCGCCGGGTGGATCGTCTGCTGTGCCTTCCTCGGAGCTGTCGGCCAGTTGGCCTTCGGACTGCCGTTCGCCCTGGTCCCGCTGACGATCGGGGCGTTCCTCCTGGGTGTCGTGTCCCAGGGCGCGAAGATCGGCGTGGACACGATCGTCCAGACGAACGTGGACGACGCCTTCCGGGGCCGGGTGTTCTCGGTCTACGACGTCCTGTTCAATGTCGCTTTTGTCGCGGCTGGCGCGGTGGCCGCGCTGACCCTCCCCGACGACGGACGGTCACCCTCGGTGCTGACCGCGGCGGCCTTCGGATACGCGGCAACCGGGATCCTGTACGCCCTGGCGGCCCGACGGCACCCACCGCGGATTCCCTCTGTAGCCCCACTGGCACCACCCGCACCCGAGGCCCAGGAATTCAACGCGGAGAAAAGGACGTAGAAGTATGCCTCTGGACTATTTTGCTATGCGACCTGTGACGAACAACTAATTATTTGTTGATGTGTTGGCGCGCCGCGACTCCTATCCTCCGGTCTACACACCACCCCGCCAGCGCCGGAGTCCGTCATGACCACACCGCCACAAGGTCCTCAAGGACCGTACGGCCAGCCTCAGCCGTGGTCTCACGGACAGCAACATCCACAGCCGCAGCAAGGGTCCCCGCAGCGCGCCGGACAGCCGGTGCCCTACCGCGCGCCGGAACCGTTCCCGGAGCAGCAGCCGCCGACGTACACCCCCGCCTGGTCCCCCACCCCCGACCACGGGACCCCGATCGTCCGGGCACCCAAGCCCACGCCGCCCAGCGGCGCGGCCGCGGTCACGATGGGCGGCCACCGGCGGGCGGAGAAGGAAAAGGAGCCCGCCAGCGGCAGGGGCGTGATCATCAGCCTGATCGCCGTGCTGGTCCTGGGCCTGGCGGGGGCCGGCAGTTGGTGGTACCTCGGGCGCGACGACAACGTCGGCTCGCTTGTCCTGCGCGGTGACTGCCTCGCCGAGTTGTCCGGGTCCGACCCGAAGGGGGTGCCCTGCAGCAGCCCGGAGGCCAAGTACGTCATCGTGGACGTCGTCAAGAACACGGAGGACGTCGAGGTCTGCGGGGCGATCCCCGGCGCGGAGACGCCGATGGCCCGGACCCGCGGGGACGCCAGGGACATGCTCTGTATCGCGCGGCGGTGAACAGCCGCGGTTCCGGCCGTCCGGGATTCCGAACACGCAGGGGTCAGCTCCCGTAGCAGTTAGTTCGCGCAAATTTCCGTACGTGATCGAATTGATACCTGAATAGCCGTCATTTGGCTCACATCTGCCGCCGATTCGGCACATTCCGTCTGCGAAATGTCAGGTAAGCCCATTAGTGTGCACTCCAGATCGATCCTGTGAGTGCCACGTCCTGCCGTTCCGTACGGTCGCGCGCCGGGGTCGAACGTCCCCGAAACATGCGATGGAGCCGCGTTTCTTATGAGCAACCCCTTCGGCCAGGGCCAGCAGCCCGACCCGCAGACCCCCTACGGCCAGCAGCAGGGCGGAAGCCCTGCCCCGCAGCCGGGACAGCCGGGCCAGCAGTTCCCCGCGCAGGCGCCACAGGCACAGCCGAGCTGGAACCAGCCGGGCCAGCCCGGAATGCCCCCGCAGCCGGGCTACTACGGCGCCGCGCCGCAACCGCCGACCAGCGGTTTCAAGAAGTTCTTCAAGGTCGCCCGGATCGCCGTCCCGGCACTCATAGTGGTCGTCGGGGTACTCGCCTACTTCGGCTCGAAGAAGGACGACGCGACCAAGGCCAGCGTCGGCGACTGCGTCACCAACATGGCGAGCAAGAAAGACACCCCCAAGGTCGTCGGGTGCGAGAACCCCAAGGCCGCGTGGAAGGTGCTGCAGAAGTTCGACGACAGCTCAGACACCGGCAAGTGCGACACCAAAGAGCTGAACGACAAGGGTGCGATCGTCAGCCTCTACTGGGAGAGCGGCGGTAAGGGCGTCCTCTGCATGACCATCACGCCGCACACCGCACTGGCGGATCTGAAGAAGTTCGACTCGATCAACTTCGGCGGCTTCACCGACACGGAGTTCGCCGTGGCCAAGAAGGAGCTCCTCGCCAAGAGCGGCCAGTCCGCTTCCTGATCATCCGTACGCCGAAGGGCCCGCCACGACGGTTGTCGTGGCGGGCCCTTCGGCTGTGCGGACGGTCAGCCCTGCTGCTCCGCCCACCACTTGTTCAGCTCGGTGGCGGCCGTCTCCTCGTCCATCGGCCCGTGCTCCAGGCGCAGCTCAAGCATGTGTTTGTACGCTTCGCCGACCTGACGGCCCGGCGGGATGCCCAGGATGCGCATGATCTCGTTGCCGTCCAGGTCGGGGCGGATCGAGTTCAGCTCCTCTTGTTCCTGGAGCTCAGCGATCCGGTCCTCAAGGCCGTCGTACGAGCGCGCCAGCATGTTGGCCTTGCGCTTGTTGCGGGTGGTGCAGTCCGAACGGGTCAGTTTATGCAGCCGCTCAAGCAGTGGCCCGGCGTCGCGGACGTACCGCCGTACGGCCGAATCCGTCCAGTCACCGGTTCCGTACCCGTGGAAGCGCAGGTGCAGTTCCACGAGCGTGGTGACGTCGTCGGTGATGTCCTTCGGGTACTTCAACGCTTTCATCCGCTTGCGTGTCATGTGCGCGCCGACCACCTCGTGGTGGTGGAACGACACCCGGCCGTCCTCCTCGAAGCGGCGGGTGCGCGGCTTGCCGATGTCGTGCAGCAGCGCGGCGAGGCGCAGTGTCAGGTCAGGCCCGTCGCTCTCCAGTGCCATCGCCTGTTCGAGCACGGTGAGGGTGTGGTCGTACACGTCCTTGTGCCGGTGGTGCTCGTCCAGTTCAAGGCGCAGCTGGGGCAGTTCTGGGACGACCCGGTCGGCGAGGCCGGTGTCGACGAGCAGCCGCAGGCCCTTGCGCGGGTGCTCGGACAGGACGAGCTTGTTGAACTCGTCGCGGACCCGTTCGGCGGAGACGATCTCGATGCGTTCGGCCATGTCGGTCATCGCCGCGACGACTTCGGGCAGGACTTCGAAGTCGAGCTGGGCGGCGAACCGCGCGGCGCGCATCATCCGCAATGGGTCGTCGCTGAACGACATCTCGGGGGTTCCGGGGGTCCGGAGGATCCCGGCGGCCAGGTCTTCAAGGCCGCCGTACGGGTCGACGAAATGAACTCCGGGCAACTCGACGGCCATGGCGTTCACCGTGAAGTCACGCCGTACGAGATCGTCTTCGAGGTTGTCTCCGTAGGAGACCTCGGGCTTGCGGGAAGCCCGCTCGTAGGCCTCGGACCGGTAGGTCGTGACCTCGATCTGGAAGCTCAGGTCGGTGTCGCCGACCCGGGCGTCCTTCCGGCATCCGACGGTGCCGAAGGCGATCCCGACCTCCCAGACCGCGTCGGCCCACGGCCGCACGATTTTGAGGACCTGCTCGGGGCGGGCGTCGGTGGTCAGGTCGAGGTCGTTGCCCAGTCGGCCGAGCAGCGCGTCGCGGACCGGGCCGCCGACCAGCGCGAGCTTGTGACCGGCCTCCTGGAAGCGTCTCGCGAGGTCGTCGAGCACCGGGGCGACACGCAGCAGTTCGGTGACGGCACGGCGCTGCACCACGCTCAACGGCGTGGTGGTGGTCGCGGGGGTCGTCGGGGCGTCCGTCTCGGGTGAGTTCTTCGCGTTCGGCACGACGTATAAGCGTACGGGGCCTGAGCAGGAGTCTCGCGCGCATTAACCGTCGGGGGACTGTGCAGGTGGTTACGCTCAGCCAGGGGTGATCTTGTCGAGGTTGTTTCCCCGCCGCACATTAGGATCGAAGGATGCCTTCCGAGACCACTCCGCCACGGCGCGGTCGGTCATGGGGTCAGCCCCGCCCGGGGCCGCAGCCCGGGAGTGCGGTGAACCGGTCCGCGCAGCCCGTACGGCAGTCGCGGCTGATCTCCGTGGAGGAGTTCTCCGCCGGTGGCCTGGTGGTCGACCGGGTCACTTTGCGGGCGGCGCTGATCGCCCGCCGGGACCGGCGTGGAAAACTGCTGTGGTCCCTGCCCAAGGGCCACATCGAGGACGGTGAGTCCGCCGAACAGGCGGCGCTGCGCGAGGTGTGCGAGGAGACCGGCATCGTCGGCCGGGTGCTCGCGCCGCTCGGTGTGATCGACTACTGGTTCACCGCGCCGGACCGGCGCGTCCACAAGACTGTGCACCACTTTTTGATGGAAGCCTCCGGCGGAGCACTGTCGGACGAAGACGTCGAGGTCGAGGCGGTGGCCTGGGTCCCCCTCGGCGCGCTGCCCGCCCGGCTCGCGTACCCGGACGAGCGCCGACTCGTCCGGCGGGCGCCTGAGTTGCTGGCGAACACTGCATGAGGACAGGTCTCGGGGATATGCGGACAAGGACGACGGCCGTACGCGGCGCGCTGCTGCTCGTACTGGCATTGACGGCGACGTTGCTGGGGGCCGGGCCCGGGTCCGCCGCCGGGGAGCCGCCGCATGCCCCGAACCAGCCGTTGCAGGTGGTCATCGAAGCGATGACGCCGGTGCCTTCGGCCAAGGACGCCCTGACGATGAGCGGCACGCTGGTCAACACCGGCGGCAAGTCGTACAACGACGTCCAGGTGAACCTGCGGCTGCGTAGTTCCAAACTGGGGACCCGCAGTGCCATCGCCAACCTGGACGGCACGTCGCTGGGCAACCCGGTGCACGTGACCGGCCTGCCCGTGCAACTGACGCGGGTGCCGGCCGGGGCCCGGGTGCCGTGGACGTTCACGGTCAAAGGCGCCGACCTGGACAAAGTGCTGAATGACAACGGTGTGTACGCCGCCGCGGTAGAGGCCGTGACCAGCGACGACGGCCAGCTCGGGTTCACCCGCACGCTCGTGCCGTGGCTGCCGGACGCGAAGGATGCCAAACCGTTGTCCGTGGCCACCCTGTGGCCGCTGGTCGACCGGCCGCACCGGGACGGCACCACCATCGGCGACCAGGACCAGACGCCGGTCTTCTCCGATGACGAGCTGGCCCAGTCATTCGCACCCGACGGTCGATTGGCCGGACTGGTGAACGCGGGCACGGGGATCAACGCGACCTGGGTGGTGGACCCCGACCTCCTGGATTCCGCAGCGGCGATGCGGGACGGCTACCGGCTGACGCGGCCCGACGTCGAGCCGCCGAAAGACGTCGCGGCGGAGCGGCGCGCGGTCGAGGACGGCTACAGCGCGGACGAGACCGAGCTGAAGGTGACCCCCAAGAGCCTGAGCAACACCGATGAGGGCCACGGCGGCCCGATGGCCGCGGGTTGGCTGCTGTCCCTGCAGACGATGTCCCGGGCGAACGAAGTCGTTTCGCTGCCCTACGGCGACACCGACCTCGCGGCGGTCGCGCATTCGGAAAAGGTCGATCTGCACCCGCTCCTGCAGTCCGCCACAGACCAGGGCAGGGCAACCGTCCAGACGTTGCTCGGCCGCCCCGTGCGCAGCGACATCGCCTGGCCGCTGGACGGCGCGGTGGACGCGTCGATCGTGGCCACGGCGAAGAAGACCGGCGCACAGGCGATGATCGCCTCGAGTTCCTCGCTGCCGTGGAGGAGCAGTCTGACGTACACCCCGAGCGCCCGTACGGATCTGCCTGGTGCGGTCAACGGCCTGGTCGGCGATTCCGAAATCAACAAACTGCTCACCTCCGACCTGAGCTCACCCGGCAGCAGGGTGCTCACGACCCAGCGGTTGCTGGCCGAGCTGTTGATGATCCCGCTTGAACAGCCCGCACTGGCCCGTACCGTGCTGATCGCCCCGCCCCGGCAGATGGGCGTCAAGACAGCGGAACTCCTGGCCGAGGTGCTGAAGCAGGCCAAGCCGTGGGCGACAACGGTGAAGCTGGACCAGCTGGCAGAAGCTGCGACGGACCCGAGGGCCGGTCGTGAGATGCAGGCCTACCCGCAGGACCTGCGCTCGTCCGAGCCCGGTGCGACCTACCTCGCGCGGGTGCCGGAGCTGCAGAAGTCGCTTTCGGTGTTCTCCTCCATCCTCAGCGCGCCCGACCGGGTGCGGAGGCCGTACGAGCCGGCTGTCGAGCGCACGCTCTCCACCGCGTGGCGGGGTGAGGCCGGTAAGGCCGAGGACTACCGGGTGGCGGTGACCCGCAGCCTGCGCAGTGTCGAACAGTTGGTCTACATCATCCGCAAACGCGGGATGACGATCTCCGGTGACAAGGGCAGCATCCCGATCACCGTGGTGAACGATCTGAAGCAGCCGGTGATGGTCCGGATCGAGGTGACCTCGAAGCAGCCCAACCGACTGTCCGTCAAGACCGTGACGCAGGAAGTGAAGGTCGCGGCCGGGAGCAAACCGGCCGTCCGGTTCGACGCGGAGGCCGCGGCCAACGGCAAGGTGCTCGTCGAGGTGAAGATGTTCACCCCGGACGGGCGTCAGGTGGGTCAGACGCAGACGTTCTTCGTGAACACCACGAGCATCGACACAATCACCATGGTGATCATCGCGATCCTCGCGGTACTGCTGCTGGTGTTCTCGATCCGCGCGTATCTGCGCCGCAAGCGGGAGGCCGCGGCCAGGGCCGACGAGGATCCGGACACGGAGTCAGACACCGACTCGGCCGACCCGGCCGACGCGGACACCGGTTCGGACACCGATTTTCACCGGCAGAAGAACGGGCAAACCGGGTCGGACCTGCGGGACACACAGCCAGGGGATCCACCTCCGGGCGGTGTGGATGAGAAAGTGAGTCCGACAGACAGAAGTCCGTCCCCGTGAGGCGAGAGCAGAGGTCCCGATCCATGGTGGAGCGCAGGGTGCGCAGCGTGGTCTCCGGTCCACTGACTCCTGATCCGGTGCGGGGGACAGTATGAGCACGCCAGGCGGCTGGGACCGGCGGTACTACGACGAGCACGGCCGGCCGTACGAAGACCCTTATGCGCAGCAGCGGACCGACGACGAGTCCGACGCACAGGACGGTCAGCACGGTCAGCCCGACCAGCCCGACCAGCAGGGCTCCGGTCAGCCGTCCTACCAGGATCCGTACGGTCAGCAGCAGGTTCAGCAACAGGACCAACAGCAGGACCAGCAGCAGTCCGCGTACCCGCCCGGCCAGTACCCCGCCTACCAGCAGGATCCCTACGCCCAGCAGCAGCAGCCCCAGCAGGGCTACCACGAGCAGGGCTACCACGAGCAGCCGCCGCAGGCGCAGTCCGGTGACGGCGGCGCCTGGTTCCGCGACGAGCAGCCCCAAGGCGGCCACGGGAACGACGGCGGGCAGTACGTAGGCGTCGACGGGATCATGTCGGGCGCCGAACCTGACGGACAGCAGTACGAGGACCCGTACGGGCAGCCGAACCCGTACGACGGTTCCGGACAGCACCAGGCCTACGCGCCACCGGCGCACGGCGCGTCCCCCGCCCACGGGTCCCCGCAGCAGTACGCCCAGCAGTCGCAGCAGCCGTCGCAGTACGACCAGTACGGCCGGCCGCTCGCCGAGGGGCAGTACGGCCAGGGGATACAGCAGGGCGGCTGGGGCGACTACGAGCGTCCCGGCGGCTGGTTGATGGACCAGACGCTCACCGGAATCCAGTTGGGTCTGACCGGTGACGCCGGTATGCCGTCGTACGCCGAGGCGTACCACCGCTACGAGACCATGCACCGGGCCGAGTCGATCATCACGGTCAATCCGGTCGAGCTGGACCTGGACCACAATCCGGTCCCGGCCCCCAGTTCTTCACCCGTCTACCGGATGCCGGGGTCGGGCGCCGAGGAGCGGATGGCGGGCATCCCCGTCGGGACGCAGCCGGGCAAGAAGCCGGGCAAGCTCGGCGGTCTGCTGGGTTCGTCCGCGGTGATGGCCGCGGGCACGCTGGTCTCCCGGGGTACCGGGTTCCTGCGCAGCCTGGTGATCGTCGCGGCGCTCGGCAGCCAGGTGTTCGCGAACACCTACACGGTGGCGAACACGATTCCGACGCTGCTGTACATCCTTGTCGGCGGTGGCGCAATGAACGCCGTGTTCGTGCCGCAGCTGGTCCGTGCGATGCGCAACGACGAGGACGGCGGCGAGGCGTACGCCAACAAGCTGCTGACGCTTGTCATGGTGGTGCTGTTCACGGTCACCGTGGTCGCCGTGGTCGCCGCGCCGTGGATCATCCGGCTGATGGCCAACTCGCTGGCCAGCAACGAAGCCGACTTCTCCCTGGCGATCACGTTCGCCCGGTACTGCCTGCCGTCCATCTTCTTCATGGGACTGCACGTGATGTTCGGGCAGATCCTGAACGCACGTGAACGCTACGGCCCGATGATGTGGACCCCGGTCCTCAACAACCTGGTCATCATCCTGACCTTCGGCCTGTTCATCTGGGTGGCCGGGCCGTTCTCGAGGTCCGGCCTGGATTCGGAGACCATCACGCAGGCCGAGGTGCGGCTGCTGGGTCTCGGCACGATGCTCGGCATGGTCGTGCAGTCGCTGACGATGATCCCGTACCTGCGCGCGGCCCGGTTCCGGTTCCGCCCGCGGTTTGACTGGCGTGGTTCGGGCCTGGGCAAGGCAGCCGGTCTCGCGAAGTGGTCTTTGCTGTTCGTGCTGGCCAACCAGGCCGGCTACCTCGTGGTCACCCAGCTGGCCACCTTGATCGACGACGACGCCCGCCGCGAGGGCATCAAGTGGGGCGTCGGCCTGACCGCGTACAGCAATGCCCTGTTGATCTGGCAGTTGCCGCAGGCGGTGATCACCGTCTCCGTGATGACCGCGATGCTTCCCAGGATGGCCCGCGCGGCAGCGGACAACGACAGGGCCAGCGTCCGTGATGACATCTCATCCGGCATGCGGCTGTCCGCCGTCGCGATGATCCCGGCCGCGTTCATATTCCTCGCCCTCGGCCGGGACATCGGCGGGATGTTGTTCTTCGCGTCCGGAACCCAGAGCGCCCATTGGATCGGCTACATGCTCATGGCCCTCGGCCTGGGCCTAATCCCCTACTCGGCGCAGTACGTGATGCTGCGTGGGTTCTTCGCGTACGAGGACACCCGTACGCCGTTCACCAACACGGTGTGGGTGGCCGCCGCCACGGCGGCCCTGTCCGGGCTGTCCTATCTGGCCCTGCCCGCGAAGTGGGCCGGCGTCGGTATCGCGGCGGCGTACAGCGTCGCCTACCTCATCGGCGCGCTCCTGGCCGGTACCCGGCTGCGCAGGAAGCTCGGCGACCTCGACGGCAAACGGATCGCGCGTACGTACATCCGGCTGTCGATCGCCGCGGCGATCGGTGCCGTGGCGGCGTTCGCCGTGGCCCGGGTGTGTACCGGTGCGCTGGACAGTGGCTTCGTCGGCTCGGCCGCAGCGGTCTTCGCCGGAACCACCGTCATGATCGTCGTGTTCTTCGTCGTCGCCAGCAAGATGCGCATCGAGGAGATGAACGCGATGACCGGAATGATCAAGGGCAAGCTCGGACGCTGACTTCAGCGACCCGAGGTGCCGCCGCGCGGTCTCTTTATCCGATCGCTACCGGTGGACTGAGAGGTTCGACGGGCGCGGCGGCACATGATGGACGAGGATGGGCAGCAGTGGCCCCAGGGGGCCTTCCGGTCGGCGCACTGCCCGCTGTCCGGAAAACCACCCGTCTGGTGAGCCCGGTTCCCAGCTGGGTAGGGACGAAAAAACTGCATGCGCCATCTGTTGACCGTGGGGCCGCTGTGCCGACGGAGTGGGCAACCACACTCCGGCGTCGGGGAGTCCTAACGATGAGCGGGCGGAACGGCCCCCTACGATGGTCGGGGCAACGAGGAGGGCGAGGCGACGGTGGCGACGGAGCGGACTGCAGGATCCGTCGAACTGGCGGACGGCGACCAGGGTGCCTCCGAGACGGTGACCGCTGTCGAACCCGCGGACTCCGGGAAGGCTGCCTTGCAGGAAGCCGACGACGTCGCGTCGAAGAACGGGTCGCAAGCGAAGGGGACGGGCGCTCTGAAGCGGAGCACGCCGGGGGCGGCACAGGAAGAGCCCACGAAGGACGATCAGCCGACGGCGGTGGAGAGCACTGCTGTGGCGAGCGCTGTCGCAACTGCTGCCGAAACCGTGGCCGAACCGGTGCCGGACAGCGCGGGGGACACTCGGCAGAGCCCTGCCGCCACCGATTCCGCGCCGTTTTCCGCAGCACCTGTGGACGCACCCGAAGCCGGTGGCGGCCCGGCGGGTGAAACACCCGGCAAGTCGGCGGTGAACGAACCCGCCACGGACGACTCAAGCGCCAAGACCGACAACCGTGACAGCTCCCACGGCTCCCACGGCTCTGCCGGCTCCCACGGCTCCGACGACAAAAGTCAGGACCGGACGGCGGGCAAGAGCCGCGCGGCCGAACCACTCACCCGGGCGATGACCGCCGACGAACTCGAAACCGCAGGCCGGAAGAACGACATCGCCTCCACCACCGTCATCCCCGGGCCGCCCAAGCTCACCCAGGGCGACCGACTGGCCAACCGCTACCGCCTCGAAGACAAGCTGAGTGAGAACCACACCAGCTGCACCTGGCGCGCGATCGACGAGAAGCTGCGCCGCGCGGTCGGCGTCCATCTGCTGACCGGCGGCACCGAGCACTCCCGCAGCGTGATCAACGCCGCCCGCGCCGCCGCGCTGATCGGCGACCCGCGCTTCGTCCAGGTCCTGGACGCCTCCGAGCAGGACGGCACGGTCTACGTCGTCAAGGAGTGGCTGCCCGACGCGGACAACCTCACCTCCCTGCTCGCCACCGGCCCGCTGCCGCCGTACGAGGTGTACGAGCTGGCCCGTTCACTGTCCGACGCGATAGCCGTGGCACACCGCTCGGGCCAGTCCCACCTGCGCCTGGACCCGTACAACGTGCTCCGCATGCACACCGGGCAGTACAAAATCGTCGGCCTGGGCATCGAAGCCGCACTGTACGGACACACCGCGGACGACACCGCCCGCCATGACACCCATGCCATCGGCGCGCTGATGTACGCCGCGCTGACCCACCGGTGGCCCGACAAACCGGCGTTCGGCCTGCAGGAAGCCCCGCGTACGAGCGGGAGGCTGTGCAGCCCGGGTCTGATCCGGCCGCACATGAACCCCGAACTCGAAGCGATAGCCATGCGGGCGCTCGGCCATGAGGTCAAGCACCAGGCGGCGTTCGCCAATCCCGAGGAGCTGGCGAAGGCGGTCGCCGCGCTGGCGCCGATCCTGCCGCCGGAGCCCGAGCCGCTGGTCGGCGCCGTCCCCGACTACGAGGACGAGTACGAGGCGACCGCAAAACTGACGGGCGATCAGTACAGCCGCCCGTCGTACGCGCCGCCGGCGCCCGCGTCCTCGAACAACGGGCGCGGCCCGCACCGGAACGCCCGGTCGAGGCAGACGCCACCGCCACCGCTGAGCGGGAAGTTCGGCGGGACGCTCAAGGCGGTCGTCGCCGTGCTCGTGCTGCTCGGCGTGGCGCTGGGGACGTGGGCGATAGCCGATCAGGTCAACAACAACGACCGCGCGGGGACTGCGCCGACGGATTCGGGCGGCCCGACGACGAAGCAGTCAGAGCAGCCTGTGGCTCCGGTAGCGCCCAAGAATCAGGCACTGAGACCGGTCAACGCGAAGGAACTCACATCGCTGGGGTCCGAACAGGATGGGGCGAACGTCAGCAAGACCTTCGACGAGAACCCCGACACATTCTGGAAGACCAGCTACTTCGTCGACGGTCCCGAAATCACGTACGGTCGGCAGGGCTTCGGGCTGGTCTACGACCTCGGCGCGGAAAAGGACCTCCGGTCCGTGAAGATCCAACTTGGCGCCAGCGGCCCTGAGACCTCGATCTCGATGCGTGCCGCCCCCGGTGCCAAGTCGATGCCGCAGAGCCTCGGCCAGTTCTCCACCACCGTCGGCACCAAGTCCACGTCCGGCGACGTGCTGTCCATCGATGGCGCCGCGCCGGTCAAGACGCAGTACGTGCTGCTGTGGATGACCCACGTCCCCAAGTTCACCGGCGATGCGGGCAACTACAAGCCCAACACTGCCAGCGGCTACCAGCAAGCCGTCCGCGAAGTCACTTTCACCAACTGACGCCGCCCCTGTCCACCCCAACCCTTGCCACCGTGAGGTCAGGCAGCAGCTGTTGCCACTGGTGTGGGGGTAACTTTCTTGGGTGACTTCTCTGCTAATCCCTTGTTACTCCTTGGCAGAACCCCGAACATCTGGCTGTTCGGACTGTGAGTGACGGGGAGAGCCGCCGTGGGGAGCACCCAGGTCTTCGAAGTATTCCCCTACCAGCTGAACCAGGAAGTCCGCACGGTCATCATCGACGGCGAGCCGTGGTTCTGCGTGGCGGACGTCTGCCGGATCCTCAACCTCAGCAACCCCACCAGAGCGGTCCAAGGACTCGACCCGGACGAGCAACGTAGGGTAAACACCAGTTCCTTCGCAGGTCAGGGTATTTCCCTAACGTCAAGTAAGGGTATTCAGCCGACCCGCGGCAACCCCACCATGGTGTTCGTCAGCGAGTCCGGGCTCTACACGCTGATCATCCGAAGCGACAAGCCGGAGGCCCGGCCGTTCCGCCGCTGGGTCACCCAGGACGTCCTCCCGACGATCCGCCGGACGGGCTCGTACGCGGTCGCGAACACCGGGGAAATGACCGGTCTGCTGGGGTACATCGCTGACTCCCTGACCGACCTCGGAAGCGCGGTGGACCGGCTGAACACCACCACCGAGCGGCTCGGTGACAACATCGACACCCTCACAGACCGCATCACCAGGGTGATGGACATGAACACCATGGCCGTCGCGCGGTTGAGTGCAGCCATTCCCGCAGACCCCCCGGCGCGGATGCCGAACCCCCGCCCGCCGATGCGTCAGGAAGCCCTGCCCCCCACGGCCGGCCCCATCCCCTTGCGCAAGCTCACGGCGGAGACCGTCGCGGACTGCCGACGCCGTCACCGTGCCGGGGTGTCCATCTACCGGCTTGCCAAGGAGTGCGCGGTCAGCGACACCTCAATGCGCGCGGCAGTCCAAGGAAGGACCTTCCGGTATGTGACGGAGCCGCCGGTGCCGGGCTACCGGCTGTCCTGATCCCTTGTCGGACGGAAATCTCCGATCGGGGATCGCAAGAAGCCTCCATAGCGAGCGCCTCCCCCGCGCCCGTGCCACCATGACCCTGCGAGGTCTAAAGCCGTACGGGGGTGCCGGGTGACGGGTGGTCAGCATGAGGCCGCGTTCACCGACGTTCCCGACACCGAGCTGATGGCACGTCATATCTCCGGCGACCCGCACGCGTTCGCCGAACTCGTCCGCCGTCACCGCGACCGCCTCTGGGCGGTGGCCCTGCGGACGCTCGGTGATCGCGAGGAGGCCGCTGACGCCCTCCAGGACGCCCTCGTGTCCGCCTTCCGCAAGGCTGACACCTTCCAGGGCCGTTCGGCCGTCACAACCTGGCTGCACCGCATCGTCGTCAACGCCTGCCTGGACCGCGCCCGCCGAAAGGCCGCCCGGCCGGCCGTCCCCCTGCCTGACGACCTCGACCATTGGCTGCCCGCCCCGGACACCGGCGATCCGGTGCTGCGCGGCGAGGAGCGCGACACTGTGCTGTCCGCGCTCATGACCCTCGCCCCCGAGCAGCGGGCCGCCCTGGTCCTCGTCGATATGCAGGGCTACCCGGTGGACGAGGCCGCGCGGATACTCGACGTCGCCCCGGGCACCGTCAAGAGCCGCTGTTCGCGTGGGCGCGCGCGACTGTTGCCGCTCGTTCGGCATCTCCGGGAGGACAGCGCGGGCGCCGACGGGAACCCCGACGCCGGACGATCCGTCCCACCACAGGGCAAACATTCGAGCAACGATCCGGCGAACGGAGGTGGTGTGGCATGAGCGGGACCGGACAGGACAGTCACCTCGACGTCGACACCATCGCCGACCTGGTCGAAGGCGGCATCCTCGACGAGACGGAAACCGCCACGGCGACCGCGCACCTGATCGAGTGCGCCGAGTGCCGGGAGACCAGGGAAGCACTGCTCGGTGTCCAGGACCTGCTGGGTGACCAGCCGTTCGAGCCGATGCCCGTCGAGATCGCCGTACGGATGGACGCGGTGTTGGTCGGCCTCACGGAAAACGTCGCGGCTTCGGGCGCCGGAGCTTCGAGCGGCCTATCCCTGACGACCCGCCCCGTCGAACCACCGTCGTACGTACCGACTGACGCGGCTCCGGCCGTCTCCCTGGACGCTGTCCGACGACGCCGCAACCGGCGGCGGATCGGTGCGGGCCTGCTCGCTGCGGCTGCCGTGGTGGGTGTCGCCCTGGTGCTCCCGCCGATGCTGGACACCACGTCGTCGGACTCCCACGCCGGGAAGAACGCAACGGGCGCGGCGGCGTCCAAGTCGCAGCCGGGCCCCCTTGCCGCCCCCTTGGCAACCCCGGGTGCACCGCAGGGGGGTGGGCTGCCGAGCGCCGGAGACGATGCCCGGTCGACTCCGGGTTCGATGTCCGCCGCCCCGCCCCGGACCGCGACAACGGCCGGCTCCCCGCTGCCCGACCGCGGTGTCACCTACACGGACAGCGAACTGACCGGACAGGTGGGCCTGCTCCTCGCAGACAAGGGAGTGTCGGAGGTCACCGACCCGGCACCGAGAGGCACTTCCGGTTCCACTGCGCCTCCAGAGGCTCGCCCACCGGGCGGCTCCCCGCCGTCCACCTCTGTCCCCGCGTTCCAGGCGGCCACCGCCGCCGTCCCCGACTGCGCCGCCCGTGCGGCCGGCAGCAGCCAGGCGCTGGCCGTCGACCGGGGCACGTACAAGTCCCGCAAGGTCTACGTGGTCATACTGCCGACCACGGATCCCGAACGCGTACGTGTGGTCATCGCGGACGCCGACACGTGCTCGCCGGAGCCGCTGAAGGACACCACGGTCAGCCGCTAAGGCATACCGTTGTTCCACATGGCTGTGCCAACGCTCGGGGGACGTCCCCCGGCCCCCCGTGCCCCGTGCCGAATGTTCCACGTGAAACACCACCTGTGGCCCGTCGGCGCACGGTCGGGAATGTCACGCCCATAGGATCGGTTTAGAGGGTGTAACCGCTTCGCACCGCACGGGGGCGGAACGCCAGAAGCCGAAGGCGCCGGTTCGTACGGGAATCCGAGCACGGCGCGAGAAGAAACTGGAAGGTCCCAGCGTGAGCGACGACGTCCGCAACGTCATCATCATCGGATCCGGCCCGGCCGGGTACACCGCCGCCGTCTACGCCTCGCGTGCCGATCTGAAGCCGCTGGTGTTCGAAGGCGCGGTCACCGCGGGTGGCGCTCTGATGAACACAACCGAGGTCGACAACTTCCCCGGTTTCCCGGACGGCATCCAGGGTCCGGACCTGATGGACAACATGCGCAAGCAGGCCGAGCGGCTGGGCGCCGAGCTGGTCACGGACGACGTTATCGAGGTCGATCTGACCAGTGAGATCAAGGTCGTCAAGGACTCCTCCGGCGGCGTGCACCGGGCCAGGTCGGTCATCTTGGCCACCGGTTCCGCATACCGCAGTCTGGGTCTGCCCAACGAGCAGGAACTCTCCGGGCACGGCGTCTCCTGGTGTGCGACCTGTGACGGCTTCTTCTTCCGCGACCAGGACATCGCTGTGATGGGCGGCGGCGACTCGGCGATCGAAGAGGCGACCTTCCTCTCCCGCTTCGCGAAGTCGGTCACCGTCATCCACCGCCGTGACGAACTGCGCGCCTGCAAGCGCATGCAGCACCGCGCGTTCGCCGATGAGAAGCTCAGCTTCGCCTGGGACAGCGAGATCGCCGAGATCCACGGCGAAGGCAAGCTGACCGGTCTGACGCTGCGCGACACCATCACCGGTGAGACCCGTGAGCTGCCGGTCACCGGCCTGTTCATCGCAATCGGTCACGACCCGCGTACGGAACTCTTCAAGGACGTCGTCGAGCTGGACGACGCGGGCTACGTCAAGGTCAGCTCGCCCACCACGAACACCAACGTCCCCGGCGTGTTCGCGTGCGGTGACGTGGTCGACCACATCTACCGTCAGGCGATCACCTCAGCCGGCTCCGGTGCCGCCGCCGCGCTCGACGCCGAGAAGTACCTGATGGACCAGGACGACGCGGCCAAGGCCGCCGCTCCGGTCCTCGCCGTCTGACAACAGCCCCCGTTCCCCTCTTCTCGTCTAGCTAGGAGCCAGCCATGGCCGGGACCCTCAAAAACGTCACCGACAAGACTTTCGACACCGACGTTCTGATGAACGACAAGCCGGTGCTCGTCGACTTCTGGGCCGAGTGGTGCGGCCCGTGCCGCCAGATCGCCCCGGCGCTCGAGGCCATCTCCGGTGAGCACGGCGAGAAGCTTGAGATCGTCAAGCTGAACATCGACGAGAACCCCGAGATCACCACCCGGTACGGCGTCATGTCGATCCCGACGATGCACGTCTACAAAGGCGGCGAGATCGTCAAGACGATCGTCGGCGCAAAGCCGAAGGCGATGCTCCTGAAGGAGCTCGCGGACTTCATCTGACCGGTCCTGTCCGACGCCGTGTGTGTCGGAACGACCAGTCAGCCGTACGGTATTGCTACGTACGGGGGTGCCTTCCGGAACTGGGAGGCACCCTTTGTTCGTATTCGAATCTGGACCCTCAACCGCGTCGGCCCTCACCTCGGGCCGACAACCCTCAGCGGTCTTCTCCAGTCCCGCGGCACACGTACGATCGAGTGTTGCTTTATTACTCGGGAGGACCCTTTCCATGATCCTGCAGCGGCACTACCGCCGGGGTGACGATGGCCCCGCCGTAGCCGAGATCAGGTCGAAGCTGATGCGGCTCGGCCTGCTCACCGACGCTGATCGCGCGGGAACGTCCCAGGTCGACCGGAACGCCGAGGCACTTTTCGACGCGACGGTAGACCACGCGGTCCGCTACTTCCAGCAGCAGCGTGCGATGACCGTCGACGGGGTCGTCGGCCCGGAGACGTACAGAATGCTCGACGAGGCGCAGTGGCGACTCGGCGACCGAGTCCTGTCGTACTCCGCCGCGCACTTCATCGTCGGCGACGACGTGGCGACTCTGCAGCAGCGCCTGCTCAACATGGGCTTCAACGGCGGCCGGGTGGACGGCATCTTCGGCCACCTCACGGACAAGGCGCTGCGCGAGTTCCAACGCAACTACGGGCTGCAGCCGGACGGCACCGCCGGACCGGCGACGTTCCGTGCGCTGGAGCGGCTGGCCCGCACCGTCGTGGGCGGCGAGCCGCACGCGATGCGGGAGTCCGAGTCGATCCACAACTCCGGACCGGCACTCGCCGGGAAGGTCGTGGTCATCGACCCCGGGCACGGTGGCGACGACACCGGCATCAGTACCAACGGCCTGACCGAGGCCGAGGTCGTCTGGGACCTCGCCCGCCGCCTTGAAGGCAGACTGTCCGCACTCGGCGTCCAGGCCTACCTGACCCGCGGTGTGGACGGCACGGGCGTCATCACGGACGAGCATCGCGCGCAGTTCGCCAACGCGACCGACGCCGACCTCGTCATCTCACTGCACAGCGACAAGAACGCCAACCCGCACGCCTCCGGCGTGGCGACGTTCTACTACGGCAGCGGCAGCGACCGCTTCGGCCTGCGCTCCCCCACCGGTGAGCGCTTCGCCTCGCTGGTGCAGCGCGAGCTGGCGGCCCGCACGGGGATGCGCGACCTGCGCGCCCACGGCAAGGCCTGGCCGCTCCTGCGGATGACCCGCATGCCGGCGGTCCGCGTGGAGCTGGGCTACCTCACCAACCCCGAGGACGCCGCCCAGCTGGCTTCGACGAAGTTCCGCGACCAGGTCGCCGAGTCGGTCGTGGTGGCCGTCCAACGGCTGTACCTCCCCCCGGACCAGGACGCCCCGACGGGGATGCTGCGACTTCCGGTGTTCCTGTAAGCGGATGATCACATGACGAAGGGCCGTGGCCTATGCCGCGGCCCTTCGTCATCCGCGCAGGCTCCTCATGTTTCACGTGGCTCTGTCTGCCGGGGGGCCACCCCCCGAACCCCCGGGAAGCCCCCGCCGCCCATGTTCCACGTGGCTCTGTCTGCCAGGGGGCCACCCCCCGAACCCCCGGGAAGCCCCCGCCGCCCATGTTCCACGTGGCTCTGTCTGCCGGGGGGCCACCCCCCGAACCCCCGGGAAGCCCCCGCCGCCCATGTTCCACGTGAAACATACGGCCGTGCTCAGACCGGCACGGCGCTCTCGACGAGAACTTTGTCGGTCACGACCGACTGCGGACTGCCGGACACCCACCGCTGCTCCGCCGGCAGGTCGCGGATCGGCACCGCAGGGCCCCCCGTCGCCCACATCGGGCGTTCCGACTCGGCCTGCTTCGCCCACGTGACCCGAGTGCTCACCCACCCGCCGACAAATCCCCCGAGAGCCCCGGCTCCAAGGCCGACAACAACCCAGCGCAGCATGTGCATGAAGGCCTCCTGAGATACGGCAGTCAGTGACGCTCAGCACGATGGTAGTCGCTAGGTGTTGCGGCGCTATATCCCGACTCTGTGCCACACCCCACACATGTTCCACGCGGCTCTGCCCCTCGGGGGGCCACCCCCCGAACCCCCGGTAAGCCCCCCGCCACACATGTTCCACGCGGCTCTGCCCCTCGGGGGGCCACCCCCCGAACCCCCGGTAAGCCCCCCCGCCACACATGTTCCACGTGAAACATGCGCCTCGTTCCGGGGTCAGGCGGGACCCTCAACGGTTGCCGCCGCCTCGCGGTTGCTCGCCAGGACCCTGCCCTCCCCCGGGGCCATCAGGGCGAGGATGCGCTCCAGGTCGTCGATCGAGGCGTACTCGACGACGATCTTGCCCTTCTCCTTCCCGAGGTCCACTTTCACCCGGGTGTCGAAGCGACGGCCGAGACGGTCCGCCAGGTCACTGAGCATCGGAGAGACCCGCGAACCCGGTCGGGGTCCGGTCCTGCGGCGGCGCTTCTTCTCCGGCACGGCGAGGAAAACGATCTCCTCGGTCGTACGGACCGAGAGACCCTCGGCGATGATGCGCTCGGCCAGCTCGATCTGCTGACGCCGGGTCTCGTCGGGATCGCCCAGGCTCTCCAGGCTGAGCAGCGCGCGCGCGTGCCCCGCCGACAGTTCCCCGGCTGAGACCTTGGGCTGCACCTCAACCGGCAGCTTGAGCAGCCGCATGGTGTTGGACAGCTTCTCCCGGGACCGGCCGATCCGCTTGGCCAATTCTTCCTGCGTGCAGTCGAACTCCTGGATGAGCTGCTGATAGGCAGCCGCTTCCTCAATCGGGTTCAGCTGCGACCGGTGGAGATTCTCCAGGAGTGCGTCGAGGAGGAGCTTGTTGTCCTCCGTCGCCCGGACGATCGCGGGAATCGTCCCAGTACCCGCTTCCTTCGAAGCCCGCCAGCGACGCTCACCCATGATGAGTTCGTAGCGACCGTCCCCGATCTCACGCACCACCACCGGCTGGAGCAGACCCACCTCTTTGATGGAGTGGACCAGTTCGGCCAACGCCTCCTCGTCGAAGAACTCACGTGGCTGCTTCGGGTTCGGGGTGATGGACTCCAGCCGAAGCTCGGCGAAGTAGCCGACCCCACTGGCCGACTCCACCGCCTCAGGCTCGTCCAGCTGGACCGCGGGGATGACTGACCGACGGCCTGACAGCTCCCCTCCCGGCCCTCTGCGGTCGGCCTGGGGGGCGGGGACCAACGATGACGGACCGGTCGGGAGAAGCGCTGCGAGCCCCTTCCCGCCCATCCCTGGTCGCACCTTGCTCATGCCTGCTCCTCGACTACACCGGTCCCGCGGATGGCGATCTCACGAGCCGCCTCTAGGTACGACAGCGCACCACTGGAGCCCGGGTCGTACGTCATCACCGTCTGTCCGTAGCTGGGTGCCTCCGAGACACGCACCGACCGCGGGATCGCCGTACGCAGAACCTGCTTGGCGAAGTGGTCACGCACTTCCTGGGCCACCTGCGCGGCCAGTCGGGTACGCGCGTCGTACATCGTCAGCAGCATCGTTGAAACGTGCAGTTGCGGGTTCAGGTGGGCGCGGATCAGTTCGATGTTCCGCAGCAGCTGTGAGAGCCCCTCCAGCGCGTAGTACTCACACTGGATCGGCACGACGACTTCGTTGCCGGCCACCAGCGCGTTGACGGTGAGCAGCCCGAGGGACGGCGGGCAGTCGATGAGGACGTAGTCCAGCGGCTGTTCGTACGCGTTCAGTGCCCGCTGCAGCCGGCTCTCCCGGGCCACCAGGGAGACCAGCTCGATTTCCGCACCGGCCAGGTCGATCGTCGCGGGCGCACAGAACAGCCCCTCGACATCCTGGACCGGCTGGACGACCTCGGCCAGGTCGCGGCCTTCCACGAGGACGTCGTACACCGACGGCACACCCGCATGGTGCGGCACGCCGAGCGCGGTGGAGGCGTTGCCCTGCGGGTCGAGGTCGACCACCAGGACACGGGCGCCCTGCATGGCCAACGCGGCTGCGAGGTTCACCGTGGACGTCGTTTTGCCGACGCCGCCCTTCTGGTTCGCGACGACCATGACCCGGGTCTCGGCCGGACGCGGCAATCCTTCAGCCCGCTCGACTTCAGGCGGTGTTTCACGCGGCTCTACCGGCTCTTGGGGAACGACACCCGGGGCCCCGTTGAACGCAGGCGCCGGTGTTCCACGTGGAACATCGACTGAGACAGGCTCGCGCTGAGTCGGCATCGTCTCGACAGTGCGAGTGACCGGGTGGCCACCCGGCGGGGTGGTTGCATCGGATGACAAGAGACCACTCTCCTTTCCTCCGGCCACGGTGCCTGGTGGCACTGACGACCCGTCGTCGGCATTCAGTACAAACAGCAAGGGCCGACGGTTCGCGCGTTGTTTCACGTGAAACACGATGGCCCGGCATGCGGTACGTACCGTACCGACACACCGGGCCATCCGGATGCTCAACCCGTGTGGATCTATCGAGTGGTTTTCCCGCGCGAGCGACGTTCGGCCTTCGAGGCAGCCGTACGGGCCTTCGCGGCATTGCTCTTCCCTTGCAGCCGGGCCTCACCAAGACGCACCCGGACCACGGTGGTCAACGGGTCCACGATGCCTTCGCCGACCTGGACCACATCCCACTCGACCGCGCCGAGCTTGCGGAGATCCCACTCCGAATCCGCCAATTCGGATTCGGCGGTGTCGCCCTTGAGCGCCAACAACTCGCCGCCTGAACGCAGCAACGGAAGACCCCAGCCGGCCAGCCGGGACAGTGGAGCGACCGCGCGGGCGGTGACCACATCGGCCCGTTCCTCGCCGCGCAGGTCCTCGGCCCGGCCACGCAGCACCGTGACGTGGCTGAGGCCGAGCTCCTCGACGACCTCACTGAGGAACGTCGTACGGCGCAGCAACGGCTCGATAAGGGTGATCCGCAGGTCAGGACGGGCGAGCGCCAGCGGGATTCCGGGGAGGCCGCCGCCGGAGCCGACGTCGTGCACGACCATGTCCGGGCCCACGAGTTCGTCGAGGACCCCGCAGTTGAGGATGTGCCGTTCCCACAGCCGGGGCACCTCACGCGGACCGATGATCCCCCGCCGTACGCCGTCGGTGGCCAGGATGTCGGCGTAGCGGATCGCCGACTCCAGGTTGTCGCCGAACAACCGGGCAGCTGCTTCGGGGGCGTCGGGAGCGCGGTCGGCAAGCGGTAGCACCTCTTCCACTTCAGCGGTGGAGTCGGTCGGCTCGTCCTTTTCGTCCTGGTGGTTCACGTGACTCTGCTGTCCTTCCGGGGGGAGACCCCCGGACCCCGGGTGGTCAGCTTCCGATGTTTCACGTGAAACATCTTGCCTCTTTGCAACGCTTGCGGCCCCACCTGACATGCAGGAGGGGCCGCAGACGGTTCGATGTTCAGGCAGGTAGGACCACAACGCAGCGCTGGGGCTCTTCGCCCTCGGACTCGCTGCGGAGTCCAGCCTCGGCCACGGTGTCGTGGACGACCTTGCGCTCAAACGGGCTCATCGGCCTGAGCTTGAGCCGTTCGCCGGTCTCCTTGACCGTGGCCACGGCCTCGCCGCCGAGCTTGGTGAACTGCTCACGCTTGTCCGCGCGGAAACCGCCGATGTCGAGCATCAGCCGGCTGCGCTCACCGGTCTCCCGGTGCACAGCCAGGCGGGTGAGCTCCTGGAGGGCTTCGAGGACCTCACCGTCACGGCCGACAAGCCGCTTGAGTTCGGCTTCGTCGCCCTCTTCCTCACCGGCAATGATCGACACCGCCGCGCGGTCGCCCTCGACGTCCATGTCGATGTCACCGTCGAGGTCGGCGATGTCGAGCAGCGTCTCGAGGTAGTCGGCGGCGATCTCACCCTCCTGCTCGAGCAGGTCCGCCCTGGGCGCGGAACGACCCGTGCGGCCGACGGCGGGCAGGGTCTCAGCGGCGGGGGTGGTGCCTTCCGTCACGGGAGCACTCCTTTAACTACGGATCAGCGGGACTACAAGGATTCCGGCGGGGACCGCCGGGCGGCACCGCTATTTCTTGCGGCCCTGCTTCTTGGGCTGCGTGCGCTTCTGCGGAGCGCGGCTGTTGTCCGCGTCCGCGGCGGGCGCGTCCGCCGACGGGGTCTTCTTCAGGTTCGGTCCGGCCGGCGCGACGGGGGGCGTCTTCGCCGTGGAACCCCGGACCGGGGAGGAAGCCGTGCCGCCGCTGTGCCGCTTGGCCTTGGTGGCGCGGGTGGGCTGAACGCGCTTGGCGGCCCGCTCCTTCTCCTCCGCCTGCTTCGTGTCGTACTCGTCCTGGGTCATCAGCGTGCCGTCGGGGAGCAGGACCTTGCCCTGCTCCTTGGCCTTCAGCCGCAGCTTCTCCTGGCGCACATCGAAAGCGGGGCTGCCCGGTGTGGGGTTGCGGTTGATCACGTACAGCTGCTGGCCCATGGTCCACACGTTGGTGGTCAGCCAGTAGATGAGCACACCCACGGGGAAGTTGATGCCGAACACGGCGAACATGATCGGGAAGATGTACATCATCAGCTTCTGCTGCTGGGCGAAGGGGTTGCCCACCAGCGAAGCCGGGTCGGTGTTCTTCATGATCAGCTGGCGCTGGGTGAAGAACTGCGAGGACGACATCAAGATGATCATGATCGCGGTGACGATCATGACCGTGGTCTTGTTCGCGCCCAGACTGGAGATCTTGTCCGCGCCGTCCATGAACTTCGCGGCCAGCGGAGCACCGAAGATGTGCGCCTGCTGCGCGCTCGCGACCAGGTCCTTGTCGATGACGCCGACGGTCTTGTTGTTGGCGACGTAACTCAGGACGTGGAACAGGGCGAAGAAGAACGGCGCCTGGACGATGATGGGAAGGCAGCTCGCAAGGGGGTTGGTACCCGTCTCCTTGTAGAGCTTCATCATCTCCTGGGAGGTGCGCTCCTTATCGCCCTTGTACCGGGCCTGGATCTCCTTGATCTTCGGCTGCAGCGCCTGGAGCCCACGGGTCGCCTTGATCTGCTTGACGAACAACGGGATCAGGAGGATCCGGATGAGGATCACAAGGCAGACGATGGACAGGCCCCAGGCCCAGCCGCTGTTCTTGCCGAAGATTGGACTGAACAGTGAGTGGAACTGGACGATGACCCAGGACACAGCGGCGTAAAGGGGATTCAAAAGCCCCACGGTCAAGCTCCTCGGGCGGTGGTGTGCGCACCGGTCGGCAGCCCGGTGCGAGGCGTCTGCTGCAGGTCTGTGCGCTTGGCAGTGCGATCTCTGAAACGATCGCGCGCCCTCGCAGCCCAAGGCCTACGCTTGCGCGGCGGCACGGGGTCCACACCGCCGGAGTTGAAGGGGTTGCAGCGCAGGATGCGCCACACGGTCAGCGGCACTCCTTTGAACGACCCGTGTGTGGAGATCGCCTCGAAGCCGTACCGCGAACAGGACGGATAGAAGCGGCACACCGGGCCGAGCATCCGGCTGATGGTCCACTGGTACAGGCGGATGAGACCGAGCAGTACGTACTTGAGCAGCGACAGCCCGATGAGGACCGCCGCGCCTATAAGTACGTATGTCACGTTCCCGCTCCCGTCCCGCCCCGAGCGGATACAGCGTTCCCGGCACTGGACGTGCCGTCGGCTGACTCCGCCGCTGATGTCCGGGGACGGTTCCCGCGCTCCGATGAGGGAGTCAGCAACCGGTCCAGCGCCGCGTCCAGGTCCCGGCCGAGTGCCGCGTAATCCGCGGCGGCCGATGCTGGCAGGGCCCGTACCACCACCAGGCTACCTTCAGGTAGCCGGTCGATCCGGGCAGCCACCAGGTGCCGCAACCGACGTTTCACCCGGTTGCGGACAACGGCGTTGCCGACGGCCTTGCTCACAACGAAACCCGCACGCGGTCGTGGAGGTATCTCCACGACCGCGTGCGGGTCCGTAATGCCGGATGCGGGGACAGCCTGAACAACGGCCGCTGCCGGGGAACGGACGCCATCACCGACCGCCACCTGGGCCGCAAGGCTCAGGTGGAGGACCAGTGACGGGCGCCCGGCCCGACGTCCTCGGCGTACTGCGGTCGCGAAGTCCTCACGCCGCCGCAGCCGGTTACCGGCGGGCAGCATGGTTCCCTCTCCCGCAGATCAGCAGATCAGGCCGACAGCTCGGAGCGGTTCTTACGACGACGCGTGGCCAGGATCGCGCGACCGGCACGGGTACGCATGCGCAGCCGGAACCCGTGGGTCTTCGCCCGGCGACGGTTGTTCGGCTGGAAGGTGCGCTTGCTCACTCGGGGGCTCCAGGGGGGTGATTCGGGGGCTGACGTGTAAGACGTCGGCCACCACCGTACGTCCGCAGCTACGCTGTTGATCTCTGAATCAAGAGCACATGGTGTGCGGACAGGCGGCAGCGGCCGTCGACAACTCGACCTGCATACAGTACGAGCCAAGTGGCGACTGGGTCAAACGGGCGATATCACGATCAGCTCTCCACACTACGGGGTCCGAGTCGTTGCGCCGCCACTCCACCCGCTCCCAACAGGGCAAATGCGATATTCACAGCCTGTGGACAACGGGTTGAGGAGTGGCCGTGAAGACGGCTACCGTGAAGGGTTCGAATAGTCCGCCGGCATCCGCAGCGGCCCCCGTACCTGATCCGGCCCAGATCTTCAGTGGCCCCCTGACCGCCGAGGCGACGAAAGAGCGTGCACCGTGTCTGACATCACCAGCGACCTGGCCGCTGTCTGGGCACGTTTCCTGGACCGGGTCGCCACCGACGAGACGGTGCCCGAGAAGGACCGCGCCTGGCTGCACCGGATCCAGCCACTGACGCTGTTCTCGGACACCGCTTTGCTGGCGGTGCCGAACGACTACGCGAAGAACGTGGTGGAGTCCCGGCTGCGACAGGTGGTCACGGACGGCCTCAGCAACGGTTTCGGGCGGCCCATCCGGTTCGCGGTCGCCGTGGAGCCGGAGAGCATGGGCGCGGCACCCACCGGCGCCGCCAACGGCCCCGCAGGTCCTGGCGGCCCGGGTGGCGCTGGTGGACAGATCGGCCAGAACAGCAACCACGGTGAGACCCACTCGGGTCCCGAGAACACCGGCGGACAGGGCCGGTACGAAGGACCGCAGAGTGGCCCCTACCGCCCTGAGGAGTACGGCCAGGGCGGCAGCACGTACGGCTACCCGCCGCGGCCCGGCTACGAGCAGGGTTACGAACAGGGCGGCTACGAGCAGGGCCGGTACGACGGACCGCAGGGCGGCTACCGACCGGACCAGCACACCGACCGGCAGTACGAAGGCCGGCCCTACGACGCGCGTCCGTACGACGGCCGCCCGCAGGAAGGTCGTCCCCACGACCCGCAGCAGGAGGCCCTGTACAACCTCCCGCCGCACAATCCGGCCCAGCACAATCCAACTCAGCACAATCCGGCCCAGCACCCCCCCGGTCAGTACGGCGACGCGCGACAGGACCCCGGTCACCGGCAGGAGCCGTACGGCGGCTCCCCTTCGTACGGCGGCATCCCTAATCCCGGCACCCAGTACGGCGGCCATTCCTACACAGGGCCGGGTGTCCCGACCGGGCCCGGATATGAGCAGAACCGTTTTCCGAGTGATTCCGGGTACGGCCGCGACCAGCGGGACCGATTCGACGATCCGCGGACGAATAATCCGGGGCAGTCGGCCGACGCGTCCGAACGGCAACAGGGTTCACCCGCCGATGCGCCGGCGGAGGGAACGCTCTTCAGCGGGCGCGACGGAATGTTCGGCATCCCGGGTGAGTTTTCCGCGCCGCCCGTCCACGGTTTTGTGGACAGCCCCGCACCCCGACCCGGCGAGCGCGGCTCCGCGCCGCTGCCGTCCGCCGGTGGAAACCAGGACGGACGCGCTGAGCAGACCGAGCGCACCGAACGCCCCGGACGGTCCGACCACCAGTCAGGCCACCAGGCAAACCAGGGCCGGCACGGGCAGACGGGCCGTCAGGGCCAGCACGGACAGTCGCCCAGGCCCATGCGCCCCGGCACCGGCCGGGAAGAGGCGGTCTCCGGAAAGGAGGCCGAACCGGCCGCCAGACTGAACCCCAAGTACCTGTTTGAAACCTTCGTCATCGGCTCGAGCAACCGATTCGCGCACGCCGCAGCCGTCGCTGTGGCCGAAGCCCCGGCAAAGGCGTACAACCCGCTTTTCATCTACGGCGAATCCGGCCTTGGAAAGACACACCTGCTGCACGCGATCGGACATTACGCCAGGAGCCTCTACCCCGGCACAAAGGTGCGGTACGTCAGTTCTGAGGAATTCACCAACGAATTCATCAACTCCATCAGAGACAGCAAAGCAGACGGATTCCGCCGCCGATACCGCGATGTAGACGTCCTGCTCGTCGACGACATCCAGTTCCTGGAGACGAAAGAGCAGACTCAGGAAGAGTTCTTCCACACCTTCAACACCCTGCACAACGCGAACAAGCAGATCGTGATCTCCTCGGACCGGCCGCCCAAGCAACTGGTCACCCTGGAGGACCGGCTGCGGAACCGCTTCGAGTGGGGCCTGATCACCGACGTCCAGCCGCCCGAGTTGGAGACACGGATCGCGATCCTGCGGAAGAAGGCCATCCAGGAGGGGCTCAACGCCCCGCCGGACGTCCTCGAGTACATCGCCAGCAAGATCTCCCGGAACATCCGGGAGTTGGAGGGCGCGCTGATCCGGGTCACAGCCTTCGCCAGTCTGAACCGGCAGCCGGTCGACCTGCAGTTGACCGAGATCGTCCTCAAGGACCTCATCCCGGACAGCGCCGGACCGGAGATCACCGCCGGCACGATCATGCAGCACACAGCCTCTTACTTCGGCCTGACCGTCGAGGACCTGTGCGGCACTTCGCGCAGCCGCGTCCTGGTGACGGCCCGACAGATCGCCATGTACCTGTGCCGGGAGCTGACCGACCTGTCGCTGCCGAAGATCGGTGCCCAGTTCGGCGGTCGCGACCACACCACGGTCATGCACGCCGACCGCAAGATCCGGAACCTGATGGCCGAACGCCGGTCGATCTACAACCAGGTGACCGAGTTGACGAACCGCATCAAGAACAAGGCCAGCTGAGCCAGCGGGATCTGCCCAGGGGTCCGGGGCGTGGCGCCCCGGGTCGGCACAGTAACCAGGTGACCGAGTTGACGAACCGCATCAAGAACAAGGCCAGCTGAGCCAGCGGGATCTGCCCAGGGGTCCGGGGCGTGGCGCCCCGGGTCGG
>NZ_JBXAWK010000035.1:0-68505 GCF_057291755.1 Kitasatospora sp. UYEF31 | reverse complement strand
GACGTCCGTTTGCGCTGGGGGGGCCCCGGGGGGGGGGCCCACGTATGGCCCGCGTTTTGCGCGCCTTCCGCGGTCCAAAACACCGCGGGGGGGGTTTTTGGGGGGCCCCGGGGCCCCCCAAAAAACCCCCGACCTGTCTTCTGTTGTCCGTCAGCTCAGACTGAGCGTCAGATCCGCGGTGTACGAGGGCGCTACGGCAGTTGCCGGCACCGGAATGTCCAGCGTCGCGTCCGCCTGGAACTCACCGCCGGTGACCGAACCGTTGCTGGCCTTCTGTGCGCACAGCACCTTCGCACCGGTGCCCGCGTTGCCCGGGACGCCGCTGACCACGGTGTTGGTGTCCGGCTTGGTCGCGATGCAACTGGGGATCCACATCAGCTTGTCCGCGGGGATCCGTTGCCCGTCGGCTGCGACGAAGTCCGACAGCTGACCGGTCAGGGTCCAGCCGAGGGTGCTGCCCCGCCGGTCACGGATGATCACCGGGTCCAGCCGGCCGCTGGTCGGTGCGCCGGGTTTGAACCCGTCCAGTTCCATGCCTTTGGTGGGCAGCATCAGCAGCGGACCTGCCGCTACTGCGGCGGGCGCGTCGGCTACCGGGGCGGTCGCCGCGCCGGGGGTGCCGGGCGGGACGGGCAGACCGGTGACGGGGTCGACGGTGGTTGTGCCGGTGGGCGGTCCGGCTGTGGCGCCGGTGGTCGCCCCTCCGGCAGTGGCCGCGCCAGCCGTGCCGCCGGTGGTGGGCGGGGGAGTGCCGCCGCCTGTTCCGCCGCCTGTTCCGACGGCGGTGGTGCCGGCGGTGGTGCCGGCTGTGGTTCCACCGGTTCCGGTGCTGCCGGCAGCGGTCCCGCCGGGCTTGCCGCCGGTGGCTCCGCTCGTCGTGCCGGGTGTCGCGCCACCGGAAGTGCCGGTTGTCGCACCGCCGTTGGCTCCGCCGGCCGTGCCTCCCGAAGTGCCGCCGGGGTTCGGCGGTGTGCCGACCTGCAACCCGGCGGCGATCGGCAGCGCGCCCTTGGGGACGCACGGGTTGTCCGGGGTGAGCATCGTGTGGATGCTGTAGCCAGCCGGGGACAGGTCGATCCGGCCTTCCTTGGCGACGGTGAACCCGCCTGTCATGTCCGGGACGTACAGCGGCTGGTTGCCGCCCGCGGTCGCGTGCTTCTTGCCGGCCTCGACCTTGACCTCGCCGGTCTGGGCCCCGGACAGGGCGACCTTGCCGGTCGGGTAGGAGGTGTTCAGAAGAAGGGCCCGCCAGTTGGACGGGTTGCGGGGCGGGGTCGTCCACTTCCAGGTGACGGTCACCTTGTCGCCGACCGCGTACACCGCTTTCTGCGGGCTGACGGTCAGTTCGATCTGCGGCTGCCAGGTGAACTTCGGGCCGTCCAGGCCGCCAGGTGTGCAGTCGACCTGGTGGTTCACGGGCCCGGCCTGGGCGGCTGGGACGTTTGCGGTCAGTCCGGCCGCGGCTGCTGCGGTGGCGATGATGACCGCCGCGACGCCCAGCCGTCGTACGGGCCTCCTGCGGGGGAGGGACATGCTGGTGATGCTCCCTTCTGCCTTCCGCTGGTCCTCATGATCGCTACGGGCGGGTAGAACCGGTTGCAGGACACAGCTGAAACTGCCATTCAGGACTGTCTCCTGACGCAGTGTCAAGGGATCGGCCGGCCTGTTGCGGGGCTGGGGCCGCAGCTGACGTGTGGTGCCGGGCCGGTGATCCCGGGCCCGGACGAGAGATTGTTCATGTTGCTGTCGTAACTCCCAATGCCCGGAATCGTTACCCGACTGCTGGATTTGTTCCTCCAGCGGTTGGGGGTGGGGGATGGACAGCAGGGTGCCGGCGGAGGGGCTGCCTCCGGGTGGTGACCTCTGGCAGGTGCATGACCGGGCGGAGCGGATCATGCGGCGGGTGCATCCGCCGCTGTGTCTGCCTGGGGTGCTGCGGTTTTCGGAGTTCGACAGGTCGGTGGATCAAGAAGTGCTCGGGCGGTACGTACCGGTGGGCTGGCCCTGTCGACCCTTCGGGAGAGGAGGCACAATCTTTCTGCGCCCGAATGCGTCTGACAGTGCGGTCTGGACGCTGATCCACGAGTACGGACATGTGCTTGATCACCAACGGATAGGCATCGGCACGAAGGAACTGGGCAGTGACGCGTTGCCCGGCGGGCCGCTTGCGGATTGGTGGGATGCGGTCAGCCAGACCCTTGCGGTTGGGACGCTTCGAGCAATGCGTGCCTATTGCCACGGGGCTGAGTGGGATCGTGATGGCGATCAGGTGCACTTGGTCAATCACGAGTGGCTCGACTACCTGCTGTCTCCCTGGGAGCTCTTGGGTGAAACCACCCTGTACCTGGGGCGATAACGACGCAGAACAGATGATTGACTCCATGGATCGACTCTTCGCATCCGTGGGGCTTCTGAAGGGAGACGGCGATGGCTGACCGCATGACTGAAGAAGAGATCAGTAAGCGCATTGCGGGTTTTGTGGCCAGGGCCGAGGAAGTCCAGCGTCAGTGCGCGGAGGTCCGGGCCAACGGCGTGGAGATCATCTATGCCGATGACACTCCCGAACCCTTCACCTGGGACTGCATGCCCGGGAACGTCTATCCGCCTGGCTTGATCCAGGAACCGGGTGCCGCCGTCATCTGAAGTCTGTTCTGCGGAGCAGTTCCGTATGCCCGATCGGGCTTACGGAACTGCTCCTCTGCGTTTTCGGATCCCGCCACGTATGGGCCCGGCCGGGGCGGATGCGGCGAGGGTCGGCACGGTCGCGATCGGCATGATGGCGGCACCCACACCCACACCCGCACCCGCACCCGCCGCAGCCTCGTCCGCAGCGGCGACGGCTGGCCGGCAGACCGAAGCTCCGGGCAGCGGGGGCGATCTCACCTGTGGCCCGGAGTTCTTCATTCCGACGCCTGGGACCGCCGTATTCGAGTGCATCCGTCACTGGGTGAAAAAGGACAGATGCGACTTCCCGCTTGATCAGAATGATCGCAAATGGAAGGTCGGCACGTCTTTTCCGAATGACTGGTTTCCCGCGATTGACTGTTGCCTCGGTAATGCACTTGTCGTACCGTCGGCCGGGTTCCTGGCTTGCCATCACCGAATGGCACAGTCGCGACGCATTGGATCAAGCCGGGGCGTCGGACTGTCGCAAGTGCGCAGATGCGGCGGTTGAGCAGTCTCCTGCGAGTCTCCTGAAGTCCCCTGAAGGGAGCACTACCCACATGGTTAGGCCCAGCAGAAGAATCGCCAGCGGTGTCGGCGCGTTGGCGGTGACTGCGGCTGCGATGCTGGCCCTTGCGCCACAGGCCGCGGCCGGAACGACCAAGGGCACCGCGACGTGCAAGTTCCCGGACGCCGTCGCAGCCATTCTGGGCAAGGCGTCGGTGACCGGAGAGCAGTCGTTCACCATTAGTGGTCCGGCGTCCGCCAAGGCCGGTGACGTGGTCGAACTGACTGCGGACCTCGGTGCGAGCCCGGCCACCACGCCGCTGGCACTCCCGGCCGAGATGACTCCGACCATGGAGTTCAAGGCCGGCGGGGCGAGTACCGGCACGCTCAAGGCCTCCTCGCCCATGTTCAAGATGGACTTGCCGAAGGACACGCCCATCAAACTGCCGGTGTTCAAGGTGAAACTGACGATCCCGGCTGATGCCAAGACCGGCAAGCTCGACCTGACGCCGACCAAGACCGTGATGGGGGCCAAGGCCGCCAACATGGACCTCGCCATCGAGTGCACCAACGCCGGTACGGGCGTGGCGCTCAGCATCGACGTGACCGCAGGCAGCGGCTCGGCGTCCACTACCGGTGGCGCCGCGACCACTACCGCCGGTGCCACCACTACCGGCGGTGCTACCACTACCGGCGGTGCTACCACTACCGGCGGTGACACCAAGTTGCCGAAGACCGGCCCGCTGGACGATGCGGTCTCGCTCGGTCTGATCGGTGGAACTGTCGGACTGCTCGGGATCGGTGGCGTATTGATGGCCACTCGCCGCGCGCGCCGCAATGAAATCGCTTGATCCTCAAGAACATGAACTCGCAGACAGGTCGCAATTCATGATCACCTGTTAGTTGAGTATGCACACAGGGTGACGGGTGAAGCCTGATGCGCCCCGGTCGGCTCCCGCCTCCCGGGGCGTATCGTGCATTTGCCACACGTGTCATCAGTTGTATTCCGGGAAAAAATGGTGCACTTCGCCCCGCGAGCGGCGGTGCGCCGTCTATCCGTACCCCGTGCATCACAGCTTGGGGAGGAGGGTGATTTTCTCGCCAGAACTGTTGTCTCGGTCATGTACTTGTCGTACCGTCGGCCAAGTTCCTGACTTGTCATCATCGAGTGGCACAGTCGCGACGTCTTGGAACTAGGTGAGACGTCGAGCAGTCGCAAAAACATTGGTCGCGGCGGCTGGGAAGGCACCTGAAGTCCCCTGAAGGGAGCACGACCCCCATGGTTAGGCCCAGCAAGAGGATCGCCGGCGGTTTCGGCGCATTGGCGGTGACGGCGGCTGCGATGCTGGCTTTCGCGCCGCAGGCCGTCGCCGGTGAAGTCGCCGCGGATGTCAAGTGCATGCTGCCGATCATCAATACGCCGGCAGACGGCAAGCAGACGATCAAGATCGAGGCTCTGGGCGCGGTAACGGCCGGTGCTGATGTCAAGGTCAAGGTGACGCTCGGGCCCAGCCCGGCGAGCAGCCCGATGGCATTCACCAACGTTCCGTTGACGCCGTCGATCCAGTTCAAGGAAGGCGTCACGCTCACCGGACCGGCCGCGAAGGTGAACGTTCCTGCGCAGGCCAAGATCCAGCCGCCGCCGTTCGAAGCCACGTTGAAGGTGCCCGCCAGCGCGACCGGCGGAAAGGTCGACCTGACGCCGGTCAAGATGGTCAACAAGACCGACATCCCGAGCATCGGCATGACCACCACGGAATGCACGGTCACCTCCGCGGCGATCAGCATTACCTCGGGTAGCGGCTCGGGCACGACCGGCACAACCGGCACAACCGGCGCGACGGGTACGACGGGTACGACGGGTACGACGGGTACGACGGGTACGACGGGTACGACGGGTACGACGGGCACGACGGGCACCACGGGCACGACCGGAGCGGCAACCGTCGGCGGCGAGACCAAGCTGCCGAAGACCGGGCCCCTGGACGACGCAGTCTCCCTCGGTCTCATCGGCGGCACCGTCGGCCTGCTCGGCGCCGGAGGCGTCCTGCTCGCCACGCGTCGCGTGCGCCGCAACCGGGCAGCCTGATCGCTTTTCATCGAGAACGGGTTCGCTAAGTCGTGCTGACGCCTCGTCACGTCGTCTTTCCGGTGGTTTGACGAGGCGTTGGCGACGCATGTCGAAGTCTAAAGCGGGGGCGGTTACTCCGTTACTGATGGTGTGTCATTCAACTATCGGGACATTCGAGTTGGCCGCGGAATATGTCTTGACTTCGACGACCGGAACAGGCATCAATGACTCGCCTGGTTTTTGAAACAGGTTCCACTTGCGCTACCGGCCCCGGAACTCCGGCCAGAAGTACCAACCAGGAGTGCCGGGTCCGGCAGGACGGCCACCTCGGCCGTACGTGCACCAGGAACCGAGGTAGCCGTCCGTGTACGGCACCGGATCGCCGGCGACCAGGCCTGTGCAGAGTTCCCGGCGAATCCCGGTGTGGTGTTTCGACTGCCACCGCTCCCCGGCGGCAGTAGCAGCCTCTCCACAAAGGAGCAGCACCACATGTTCAAACCCAACAAGAAGGTCGTCGCGGCGCTCGGCGCAGCGACGATCGGGACTTTCGGCCTGGCGATCATCGCTCCGGCGGCGCAGGCCAACACGGTCAACCCGACTGTGGAATGCGCCCCTCCCGGGTTCCCGAAGCAGGTCGGCCCGATGACCTTGGTCGCGACCGTGCTTCCGGACACCGCTGCGGCGGGCAGCTCGGTCGAGCTGACCATCGACCCGGGCCCCGCCCCGGCGAAGAGCCCGATCCCGATCAACAACGCCACGATCGTGACCACCTACACCTTCACGATGAGTGGCGGTGCGACTGGTGACGTGGACGTCGAGTTCCCGGCAGTCGTGACCAACGTGCCCAAGGGTGTCGGCCTGGATCTGCCGCCGAACAAGGCGATGGTTCCGGTTCCGGCCGGTGCGGCCGCGGGCAGCACCGTCAGCTTCTCCGTGAAGAAGCTTGTCAACGCCGTCTCCGTCAAGAACGAGGACGGTACGGTCGACGACCTCGGCCTGACCCCGTGCACGGTCACCGGCAACAACGCTTCGCTGGCCGATGTCAAGATCCCGCAGGCGCCGAAGACTCCGGCCGTCACCCTCAGCCCCGCCAAGGGCAAGGTCGGCACTGAAGTCACCGTCAACGGAATCAACTTCACGCCGAACGCGACGGTGTTCGCGGCTGCCACGGACGCCACCGGTGCCGTGCTCGGCGCGGCCGTCCCGGTCACCGCCGACGCCAGTGGCGCGGCCAGCGCCAAGGTGACGGTCACCGACGCGAAGACCGTCGCGATCGGCATGGGCGAGGCTCCGCCGTCCGCCAAGAAGGCGGGTGCGGCCTTCCGTGTCGAGAGTGACACCAAGCCGGGCGACCTGGTGCAGAACGCCGGTGGTGAGATCGTCGCCGGCAAGCTGGGCATGACCCAGACCGCCGACGCCTTCAAGCTGTCGGACGTCACGCTCAACGGCACGCCGCAGAACATGACCGGCAAGCTCAACACGGTCAGCGTGAACGACTTCCGCGGTTCGTCGCTGGGCTGGTCGCTGACCGCCACGGCCACCGACTTCACCACTGCGGACGGCAGCGGCGTCATCTCCGCTGACAAGTTCACCTGGACCCCGAAGTGCGCGGTGACCGACGTCGCGTCGCCGAGCAAGGTCGTCTCCGGTGCTCCTGGTGCGGTCAACAACTCGACCCTGTGCTCCGCGGTCGCGGGCACGGCAGGTAAGGCGACCGGTGGCAAGTTCTCCGCCGACGCCGATGTGAGCCTCGCGGTTCCGGCCTACGCGGGCACCGGTGTCTACAGCTCGACGATCACCCTGTCGCTGTCCTGATCACAAGTCAGGTCGACTAGGACTCCCGGCGGGTGAAAGCCCGCGGGGATCTGAACGGGCTCCACTGTGAACCGGTGCCTTCGGCGGAAGCCGTCCGTTGAAGGCACCGGGTCCGGAGGAGGCCGCTGCGGATCGGCGCAGAGCGGCGGGAGGGGCGGACACACCAGTCCGCTCCTCCCACATCCGCCCGGCGTCGGACCGTGAACCACCACTGCGCGCACCGGAACCGCTCCCGGGGTGCGCAGACGACCGAATCGCGCCGATTCCGAACCTGGCAGGAGAAAACACATGAGGGTCGAAGCCGTGGGGGCGACTGCCCGACCAAGGACGCTCACCGCTGTCGTACTCGCGGTACTGGCTGTCCTGGCCGCGTTCCTGGTGATACCGGCTCCGGCCGCGCACGCGGCCGGCAACGGTGAATGGTCCATCGATCCGCTGGTGGCCACCGGTGCCGATCAGAACGCCCGCCGCTACTTCTACCTCGAAGGTGCCCCGGGCACTCCGGTGTCGGACAGCATCACCCTGGCCAACAGCAGCAACCGGCCGATGACCTTCAAGCTCTTCGGCACCGACGCGTACAACACCCCGCGCGACGGCGGCTTCGCGCTCAAGACCTCAGACGACAAGCAGACCGACCTCGGCTCCTGGGTGAAGATCCCGCAGGACAAACAGGAGGTCGTCCTCCAGCCCGGTGAGAAGGTCGCCGTGCCGTTCACCGTGGACATTCCGGCGAACGCGACACCCGGCGACCACATCGGCGCGGTGACCGCCCTCGACAGCGAGGTCATCAAGTCCCAGCAGAAGGGCCAGATCAAGGTCGACACCCGCCAGCAGATCGGCGCCCGTGTCTACCTGCGTGTGCAAGGGCCGACCCTGCCCGCGCTCAACGTGGAGAACGTCCGCATCGAGCGGGCGACCGGCTTCGGCGCCTTCTTCGGTTCGAGCGACGCGGTCATCCACTACACGCTGGTCAACCCCGGCAACGTGATCGTGCGCCCGCAGATGGGCCTGCACGCCACCGGGATGTTCGGTCGTACGGTCCTGGACAAGAAGCAGGCGCCGATCTCGGTGCCCGAACTGCTCCCCGGGCAGAAGGTCGAACTCACGCAGAAGTGGAATGACGTACCGCGGCTGGACAAGGTCGACCTGAAGGTTTCGGTGGACGGCGGACAGCCCAACACCGCGAACACCGAATCGGTGTCCTTCGCCGCTGTGCCGTGGCCGTTCCTCACCCTGCTGGCGCTGCTGCTGATCGTCGCCGGTGTCGTGTGGAACTGGCGTCGGTCGAAGTCGCAAGGCACGAAGGGCACTTCCGCCGCGGACCCGGAACCAGGCCCCGACACGGACCCGGCGGCGGTCGAGGTCGCGGAGCCGACAGTGAAGACGCCGGAAGCGGCGGCGACAGCAGTGGCCGCGGACAAGCCGTCGACTGCGGAGCAGGCCGGGCCCGGCGACGAAATGACCACTGAACTGCCGCCGGTGGTCACGGAATTGCCGATCGGCACCGGACCGGTGGATGAACCCGAGCGGGCGGCCGGGGGACGTAGTTGATGACCTCCGCACCTCAGTTCCCGTATCGCCCGGACGTCAGCCGTGTCCGCAGGAGTCTGACCGCTTTCGTCTGCCTGGTGCTCGCCGCACTGTTCGCACTCGCCTTGGCGCCACCCTCGACGGCCGCGCCCGCGCCGTCGTCTTCCGCCCCGCCGAAACCTCCGGCGCAACCCGCCGGGAAGACGTCGCCCACGATCGCTCCGTCGGACCTGACCCCACCGACCATCACGGCGAGCGGCGGCCAGTCGGTCACGCTCTCCGCGCAGCAGGTCAAGCCGGGGGAGTACGTCAAGGTCACCGGAGCCGGGTGGACGCCGGGATCACTGGTCCAGATCATGATCTGCGGGCGTTACGGCCACGGAGGTACGGGTGACTGCGCACTGCAGAACGCGGTGAGCGTTCCAGTCGGCCCGGACGGGAAACTGGGGCTTTCACTGCCGGCCGTCATTCCGCCCAAACCCTGTCCCTGTTCGGTGCGACTGGCGACGGTGACCGGCGGAAAGGCCCAGCAGGCCGACATCGACATCCTGGTCATCGGGGCCAAGTTCGAGGGACTCCAGCCCAACGTCGCAGGGCCCGGACACCTCGTGTTCCTCGACAGCGAGCTGACGGGCTCCGACTCGGTCTTCACCAAGTTCGGCTCCCCGGTCGTCCGTGAATTCGAGCTCAACGTCGGCAATATGGGCGCCTCGCCGGTCGTCAACCCGGTCTTCCAACTCGGCACCTACGAAGGCGTTTACGCACCTTCCTGGGAGGACCTCAAGTGGAAGGGCACCATCAAGCCCGGCGAGCGGACCACCATCAAACTGGGCATCTCACTCAAGGCGCGGCAGCACGGTGACTTCACCTACCGGGTGATGTACGAGGGCCAGATGGTCGTCGAGAGCCCGTTGCACGTCGGCCGCCCGTGGGGTGTCTACCTGTTCGTGGTCCTCCTGCTCACCATCATTCCGCTGATGTTGTGGCGGTTGACGCTGACAGTGATCCGGCTTGTCCAGGGTCGGAAGGGCTTGCCCAAGAAGGATGCTGACGGTGTGTCGGATGAGCCCGCAGTCGATTCGGAGTCTTCGCGGGATGTTGTCGGGAACGCGACGGGCCCGGGGCCGGAGGAGTCCGCACCGGTAGTCGTCCCACGCCGGAGGACCCCGGCGGTCGAGGAGACCGTGGTCCTCAGCGGACCGCTGTACGCGGAGCCTGATGCCGGGCCCGGAGCAGCCCTGGAAGCGGGCAAGAAGGATGTAGTGGCCGTCGGGCCCGTCGACGGCAGGCGCCGGTTCAAGCTGCCCGCGCTCGGTCGGAGGCCCGCACAGCCGGACGACGCGCCGACGACGGTCATGGAACCGGCGGTGGCGCAGGAGGAGGCCACAGAGCCCGCTCCTGTCCCGGCAGCGGCCGAGCAGCAGCCGGACCGTACGCCGAAGCCTGGAAAGCCGGTCGTGGTCGCTTCCCTCGTGGACCCCGCGGAGATCATGCGATCCCTCGCGTGGAACTCCACCGGGCCCGACGGCGGCGGGACTTCCGCAGGGGGTCGTGACTGATGCGCGCCGGAGCCCGCTGGGCCACGACTGCCGCAGGTTGTGCGGGAGTTTTCGCCGCCGTACTGGCCTGTCTCGCGGCACAGCCCGGCGGGTGTGGTCCGCACGGCTGTGTCGAAACCGGCAAGCCGGTCGTCGCCCAGTCGGCGCCGCCCGCGGCCCACCGCCCGGCGCCCGGCACACCGACGCCCACCGGGTCCACGACCGGCGAACCGGTGAACGGTCAGCAGGACAGCGGCGGATCGGTGGATGCCGACCAGCAGTCGACCACCGGCGCCGACGCCGTTCCGGGCCAGCCCGGGGGTGGGTCCGGAGCTTACGGCGGCTTCGGCTGGGAAATCCACGGTGCCGACGTGGTCGGCAACACCGGGCAGGGCGCCGGAACACACATCCAGCCGGGCCCGCTGACCGTGACCTCTGCTTCCGGTGCCCGGTCGGGCGTCGGGAAACTGACCGCCGGCGGGATGACCGGAACCTTGCAGGGCAGCCTTGAGCCTTTGCTGGTCCAGGACTTCCGCGGTTCCCGGAACGGCTGGACGCTGACCGCCCAGATGACGGACTTCACCGGGCCCGACGGGCGGAAGATCACCGCCGACCGGCTCGCGTGGGAGCCGACCTGTTCCCCGCGTCCGGGCGGCGCCGTCCCTTACCCCAGTACTCCCGTGGCGGGGCGGTCGGTCACCGGCTCCCGTGCCGCGGTCCTGTGTTCCGCCGCCGCTGTGCCATCCGGAGTGACCGGCGGCGAATTCGACGTGGGTGCCAAGCTCCGGCTGTGGCTGCCCGACGGAAGGGCGCCCTCCGGGAACTACACGGCGACCCTCGTGCTCACGCTCACCTGAAAAACCCTCCGGTCCGGCTGGAGGACTTCGACCCAGGGGCACGTCCCAACCCCAAGGAAAGGGAGCACCACCACTCATGAAGGCCAAGAAGAGAACGACAATGGCAGCGGGAGCTTCGCTGCTGCTCAGCACCGGGGGGCTGGTGGTCATGTCGGCCGGCCAGGCTCACGCGGCGCCGGAGACGTACACGGCGAGCTGTGTCAACAGCAAAATGCCGACGCTGGAGATCGCCGACGCGGAGATCCAGGTAGAGCTGACCGCGTCCCCTGCGAAGGCGACTTACGCGGTCGACGACGAAGTCACGGTCACGTGGGTCTGGAAGAAGTACCAGCCGGTCCCGGCGAAAAGCACCATAACTGTCGAAAAGGACTCGACCCACGGTGTGGCCAAGGTTGTGCTGGCGGGAGACCAGACCGGGACTGTCGATCTTGTCGGCGAGAAGAAGAACCCCGAGGCCAAGCCCGGGGAGGAACTCAAGATCGCTGACATGACCGGGAATTTCAAGATCAAGAAAGCCGGGTCCCTGCAACTCAAGGTGGACGGCTACTCGACCTTCACGAAGGTCGAAGCGCTGGATTCGGAGACGAAGTGCGCGACCAAGGCCAGTACACCCGCAGCCAAGCCGGAAGTGAAGATCAGCCCCGCGACCGGCCCGGTCGGGACCAAGGTGAGGGTCAACGCGACCGGCCTTGAAAAGAGTGGCAAGGTCGACATCGTCGGGTTGACCGCCGACGGCAAGAAGTCCTCGGACCAGGCAAAGACGGTCGACACGGATACCACCGGTGCGATCAAGGACGTGGAGTTTCCCGTCAACGACGCGGCGACGGTCAACATCGGGGTCGCGAAGGCAGGCAGCACCGACTACGCCAAGTCCGCGTTCAAGGTCACCAAGGGCGAGGAGAGCCCGCCTCCGCCGCCTGGGGACGACACCAAGCCCATGGAGCCGAAGTATGTGACGGTCGATTACCTCTGCAAGTCCGTAGCTGTGCTCAAGCAGGGCGACGTGAACAGCACCCGCCCGGTGAAGATCACGGTCCCGGCCGCGGGGAAGAAGGGCGACTCGGTCGACCTCAAGGTCGATTTCAAAGACGGCCTGATCGGTAACTTCCCCGAAGATGTTCCGAACTTGCCCATCACGCTTCAGATGACGCCGACCCTCTCGGTCAAGGTTTCGGACGGGAAGCAGTACACGGACGTGATTCCGGTGAACGCTGCCGAGTTCGACGTACCGCTGAAGAAGGGCGGCCCGATGAAGGCCGGCCAGTTCGCGGCCAAGTGGACGATTCCGGGAGGAGGGATGTATTCCTTCACCCCGGACAAGCTCGTGATGGTCGCCAAGCTGGAGGGTGCCGTCCAGGCGACCACCACGTGCACCCCCACTAAGGGCATTGACGTCTCCGCTCAGCTCAAAGCCGAAGGCGACGCGCCCCCGGCCAAGACCCCGCCGGTCGAACAGACCCAGAACCCCGGTGGCGGCGTCGCTGACACCGGCGGCAGCGGCACCGCCGCAACCGGTGGCGGCCTCGCCCGCACCGGCTCCGACGGCGGCGGCATCGGCGCCTTCGCCATGGCGGCCGGCACCCTCGGCCTCGCCGGACTCGGCGTCATCCTGGCGATCCCGTACCGCCGCCGCCGGATGCAGCAGGGCAGCTGACGTCCGGTCTTCGGAAAGTCTCCGGGCGGTCTTCGGAAAGTCTCCGGGCGGTCTTCGGAAAGTCTCCGGGCGGTCTTCGGAAAGTCTCCGGGCAGTCTTCGGAAAGTCTCCGCACGGGTGTACGGAACGCACGGACGCGGCGGACAGCACCTAGACCCCGGTGACAGCGGGCCGACGGCCGGAACACGGCCGTCGGCCCGCTGTCCCATGCCCGCACGCTTGCAGGTTGTGGTGCGCGCGGCTCAAAACCGTACGGCCTGCTTAGTCCGCAGGCTCGTCTCCGCAGTCACCGTCCCGTCGGGAAAAGCCCCACGGGACGGTGATCTCCAGGCATCCCGGAGCGGCTTGTCCGGGGCGGGTAGGTCACCAGACCCGTCCGGGCATCTACGATCGACCACATGACCCGCGTACTGCTCGCCGAGGACGACGCGTCCATCTCCGAACCCCTCGCCCGCGCCCTGCGCCGCGAAGGCTACGAAGTCGACGTGCGCGAAGACGGCCCATCTGCCCTCGACCGCGCCGGACAGAGCGGTATCGACCTGCTCGTCCTCGACCTGGGCCTGCCCGGCATGGACGGCCTCGAAGTCGCCCGGAGACTGCGCGCGGAAGGGCACGGGTTCCCCATCCTGGTGCTCACCGCCCGCGCCGACGAGGTCGACACCGTCGTCGGACTCGACGCCGGGGCCGACGACTACGTCACCAAGCCCTTCCGGCTCGCCGAACTGCTCGCCCGCGTCCGCGCACTGCTGCGGCGCGGCGCGAACGACGTCGGCCAGGGGGTGCAGGGCGTACGCATCGACGTCGACTCCCACCGCGCCTGGATCGGCGAGGAAGAACTCCAACTCACCGCCAAGGAGTTCGACCTGCTGCGGGTCCTGGTCCGCGACGCGGGCCGGGTCGTCACCCGCGACCAGCTGATGCGCGAGGTCTGGGACACCACCTGGTGGTCGTCCACCAAGACGCTCGACATGCACATCTCGTGGCTCCGCCGGAAGCTGGGCGACGACGCGGCGAATCCGCGTTACATCACTACTGTGCGCGGCGTCGGCTTCAGGTTTGAGAAGAACTGAACCGAAGTGTCGATCATGTACAAAAAGCCCCTGTGGAGATCAGCGAGGGGCGTTCTGTACATGACCGACACCCGTGGACGCCGAAAGGAAGCTGAACCGCCGTGCGCCGCAGGCTGATCACCACGACCCTCGGTGTGGTCCTCGTTGTCGTCGCGCTACTCGGCATCCCGCTGGCGATCGTCGAGACCCGCGCGATCGAGACCACCGCGAGGGACAACCTCAAAGCCGAGGCCGCCCGGGTCCTCGAAGTAGTCGAGCTGCGCCTCGCCTCCGGGGACCGGCCGGACGTGAAACTGCTCGACCAGCAGGTCGAGGACGGCCGCTACGCGCTGCTCAAGGTCTCCGACGGCACCGTCTTGGAGGTCGGCACCAAGCCCGCCGCCGACAACACCTTCGACGTGGTCATGCACGGTGCCCAGGGTGAATCGGTGACGGTCGCCGAACCGCGCGACAAGGTCACCAGGAGCGTCCGCGAATCCCTGCTGTTGATCCTGTTCGTGGCACTGCTCGCGGTGGCCGCCGCCACCCTCCTGGCCGTCTGGCAGGCGCGCAGGCTCGTCCGGCCGCTGCTCGACCTCGCGGAGACCGCCGAGCGTCTGGGCTCCGGCGACCCCCGGCCCCGGCACCGCCGCTACGGCGTGGCCGAACTGGACCGGGTCGCGGGCGTACTGGACACCAGCGCGGAACGCATCGCCCGGATGCTCACCGCCGAACGCCGGCTGGCCGCCGACGCCTCGCACCAGCTCCGTACGCCGTTGACCGCCCTTTCCATGCGCCTCGAAGAGATCATCGAGACCGACGACCCGGCCATCGTGAAGGAAGAGGCGGCCATCGCCCTGGCCCAGGTCGAACGGCTCACGGACGTGGTGCAGCGGCTGCTCACCAGCACCCGCAAGACGATGGTGGGCCGCGACCCGTCCGCGCGTTCCGCGATGGTGGTGTCGGTGGACGATGTGGTCCGCCAGCAGGTGGAGGAGTGGCGTCCGGCGGTCAAGGCCGCGGGCCGGTCCATCCGGGTCACCGGGGTGCCGCGGCTCGACGCGGTGGCCACCTCGGGCGCGCTGGCCCAGGTGCTGGCCACACTCCTGGAGAACGCGCTGATGCACGGCGCGGGCACCGTAAGCATCCGCACCCGGACCAGCGGTACGTCCGTGGTGGTCGAGGTGGAGGACGAAGGCCCCGGCGTGCCCGACTCGCTGGGGGCCAGGGTCTTCGAGCGGGCCGTCAGCGGTCACAATTCGACGGGCCTGGGCCTGGCGGTGGCCCGCGACCTCGCGGAGGCCGACGGAGGCCGCCTGGAGCTGCTCCAGGCCCGTCCGCCGGTGTTCGCGGTGTTCCTGGCCGAACAGCGCACCGAAGGCGACTAGAAGGCCACTGGCCCCCTCCGGGCAGCGGCGTTAAGCCTTGGTGGGCTCCTCCGAGACCAGCTCGGCCGCCGCGGACTCCAGGTGCGCGGCCTCGACCGATTCCGCGGCCAGCTCCGCCATCGCGTCGTAGTGCGGAACCTCGTCGGTGTGCTCGGCCCGCGGCCCGGTGAACACCCAGGTGCGGTAAGACCAGAAGCGGAACAGCGTCCCTATCGGCAGCCCGAAGCCGAATTTCGCGACGGTCTCGGAGAACACACTGGTGAAGCCGATCCAGTGGGAGATCTCCACCGCGCCGGCCTCGATGCCGATGCCGATGCCGCTGAAGACCAGGAACAGGAACAGCTCCCGCTTGTCGTCGCCGGACGTCCGGTCCTTGAACGCCCAGAAGCGGTTGCCCACGTAGTTCACCGCGACCGCGGTCGCGGTCGACGTCAGCGAGGAGAACAGCGCCGGGAGCCCGATCAGCTCACGGCAGATCCAGAAGACCACCAGGTTGACGAGCACGCCGAAGCCGCCGACGACGGCGAACTTCCCGCCCTCCGCGAGGAGGTCTTGGAATTTTCCGTGGAATTTCGCGTACAACGCCTTCACCGGGCGGTGCCCAGCGCGGGTTCACCGGCAGGCGCCTTGTGCTTGAACACCCAGGTGCGGAAGGCCCAGAAACGGAACACGGTGCCGAGGGCCATGCCGACGATGTTGCCGGAGATGTTGTCGGCGAGCGTGCTCTCGAAGCCCATCAAGTGGTGTGACACCCCCACGCTCGCGGCCTGGATGCCCGCGGCGACGGCGCTGAACACGAAGAAGAGGGAGTACTCGCGGCCCACACCGGTGCGCTCACGGTGCTTGTAGGTCCAGTACCGGTTGCCGAGGTACGCCACGATCGTCGCCGGAACCGAGGAGATGATCTTCGCGGTGACGCCGTCGAGTCCCCAGTACAGGGCGAGGTTGAACACCAGCACGTCCACGGCGTACGCGAGGCCGCCGGCGACCAGGAACTGGACCACCTCGGAACGCAGCTTCGACCTACGCCCGTCCGGTGCGCCGGCCTGGCGCTGGTCCGGGCCTGCCAAAGATGCGCTCACCGCTGCTCCGTCCCAGAGGCTTCAAAGGGAAACCGTCTCATCCCATCGAGGGTAACCGTACGGACGAGTCGGGTCGTTGAGCCGGTTGCGGTCTCCCCAGTCTTTGCCGAAAGTCGCCCAGGACCTTCGTCCGGCCGGGAATCCCGCTCCCACCCGGTTTCCGCCACCTTGTTCCACTGCATGCTCCGGCCGGGGACATGCCCCTGTGTGAGTCGTCCGTACCCCTCAGGACATGACGTAGGACACGGTGGAGGTCACCCTTCGACGCCCCGGAGAATCCGGGCCAAAACCGCCGCTAACCTTGTAACCGTGACCTTCCCAGTTGTCGGTATGGTCGGCGGCGGCCAGCTCGCCCGCATGACCCACCAGTCCGCCATCCCGCTCGGCGTGCGTTTCCGCCTGCTCGCGGGATCCCTCGACGAGTCAGCCGCCCAGGTGGCCCACGAGGTGGTCCTGGGCAACCACGACGACCTCGACGACCTGCGGTCCTTCGCGCGCGGCTGCGACGTGATCACCTTCGATCACGAGCACGTCCCCACCGGACACCTCAAGGCCCTGGAAGCCGACGGCATCGCCGTCCGGCCCGGGGCTGACGCGCTCGTGCACGCCCAGGACAAGGGCGTCATGCGCGAAAAGCTGGCCGCCATCGGCGTCCCGTGCCCGCGTAACCGCATCGTCGGCTCGGTGGAGGACGTCACGGCGTTCGCCGCAGAGGGGGACGGCTTCCCGGTCATCCTCAAGACGGTCCGCGGCGGCTACGACGGCAAGGGCGTGTGGGTCGTCCGTACGGTCGACGACGCCGCCGACGCCTTCAAAGCGGGCGTTCCCGTCCTCGCCGAGGAGAAGGTCGACTTCGTCCGGGAGCTGGCGGCCGACGTCGTACGGTCACCCCACGGTCAGGCTGTCGCCTACCCCGTCGTCGAATCCGTGCAGGTGGACGGCGTGTGCCACACGGTCATCGCGCCGGCTCCCGACCTTCCGCAGGCCCGGGCGATGGAAGCCCAGGGCATCGCGCTGAAGATCGCCGGGGAGCTCGGCGTCACCGGTCACCTCGCGGTGGAGCTCTTCGAGACCCGCGACGGCCGCATCCTCGTCAACGAACTGGCCATGCGCCCGCACAACAGTGGCCACTGGACCATCGACGGCGCGGTCACCTCGCAGTTCGAGAATCACGTACGCGCCGTCCTGGACCTGCCGCTCGGCGACCCCCGGGCCCGCGCGCCGTGGACCGTCATGGTCAACGTGCTCGGCGGGGACTTCCCCGACATGTACCACCCGTACCTCCACATCATGGCCCGCGACCCGGGTGTGAAGGTGCACATGTACGGCAAGGATGTGAAACCAGGGCGCAAGGTCGGGCACGTCACCGTCTGCGGCGACGACCTGGCCGACGTCCGCGCCCGTGCCGGGCACGCCGCCGCCTACCTTCGCGGGGACATCACAGAGTGAGCGGGGAACAGAGTGAGCGGGAGCGCGGAATGACCAACGGACCTGTCATCGGCATCGTCATGGGCTCAGACTCGGACTGGCCCGTCATGCGGGCCGCCGCCGAGGTGCTCGACGAGTTCAACGTCCCGTACGAGGCCGACGTCGTCTCGGCGCACCGCATGCCGCGGGAAATGATCGCGTACGGCGAACAGGCCGCAGGGCGCGGCCTGAAGGCGATCATCGCCGGGGCCGGCGGTGCCGCACACCTGCCCGGGATGCTCGCCTCGGTCACCGCGCTGCCCGTCATCGGTGTCCCCGTGCCGCTGAAGTACCTCGACGGCATGGACTCGCTGCTGTCCATCGTGCAGATGCCGGCGGGTGTGCCGGTCGCCACGGTGTCCGTAGCGGGCGCCCGCAACGCGGGCTTGCTCGCGGTGCGCATCCTGGCGACGCACGACCTGGAACTCCTCAAGCGCATGGAGGAGTTCCAGGTCGAGCTGAACGCACAGGCCACGGAGAAGGGGCGCAAGCTCCGCGAGGGACTGGCCGGCTAGCCCAGGTCAGGTCGTCAGACACTTGCGCTGCAGCTCGATCGCCGCGCAGCGGTCCATGACCATGTCCAGGCCCGCGTGGCGGACCCGCTCGAACGCGGCGTCGTCCCGTACACCCTGTTCGAACCACACCGCGCGGGCGGCGGTCTTCACGGCCTCGTCCGCCACCGCGCCCGCTTCGTCCGGGGGGACGAACACGTCGACCACATCGACGGGGAACGGCACTTCGGACAGGCTCCGGTAGCCGGGTTCGCCGTGCACGGTCTGCCCCAGCGGGTTGATCGGCACGATCCGCTTGCCCCACTGCTGGAGGAAGGCGGCGACGCCGAAGGCGGCCTGGCCGCAGTCGTCGCTGAGGCCCACGACAGCCCAGGTGCCGTGGGTCAGCACACGTTCGATGACCTCGCCGTCCTGGGCTGCGCAGGCTGGACGTCGACGGGTGTCACCAGTGGACCGGTGGCTGCTGTAATTCATGCGGCTGCCTCCCTTAGGGCGCTCCGCCCACCATCGTGCGACGTGTCCGGCCTCCCGGTCGAGGGGGCCGGGCGGCTGATTTCCCGTTCTGGCGCAGTGGGCTGGAAACGTACCCCTGACTTGTTCTCAGCCGGGCTTCCCCAAGGTCTCGGGTTACCCGCCGGCACCGGCGTTCTTCAGGTGCGGGGTCTTCAGGTGCGGGGTCTTCAAGCACGGGTATTTTCACGCGCGGGTATTTCACGCGCCGATCAGCCGGGGCCACTCGATCGCCGGGCAGCGGTCCACGATGACCTGCAGACCTTCCGCCAAGGCGAGGGAGACCGCGTCCTCGTTGACCACCCCGAGCTGGAACCAGACCGCCTTCGCGCCGATCGCCGCGGCCTGCGCGGTGACCGGTCCGGCCAGATCGGCGTTGACGAACACGTCGACCACGTCCACGGGGAATGTGATCTCCTCCAGCATCGCGACGCCGGGCGCGCCGTGCACCGTGTCGGCCTTGGGGTGCACCGGCACGATGCGCTTGCCGTGCGCCTGGAGGAACCCGGCCACACCCCACGCCGGACGCTTCATGTTGGAGCTCAGGCCGACGACAGCCCAGGTCTCGTAGCCGATGAGGAACTTGCGGATGGCCTCGTCATCGGTGATCACGCCGTCGCGTTGATACGTCATAGGGGCCATCCTCAGGCCGGGCGGGCCCGGCCGCCAGTGGTCAGGGCCGCCAGTGGTCAGGGCCGCCAGTGGTCAGGGCCGCCCCAGCGCCCGGTAGGTCCAGCCGGCCGAGCGCCACAGGACCGGGTCCAGGACGTTGCGGCCGTCCACGATGCGCCGGGTGGAGACGATCTGCCCCAGTTTCTCCGGGTCCATCTCACGGAACTCCGGCCACTCGGTGAGGTGCAGGACGAGGTGGGCTTCCCTGGCGGCGTCGAAGGCCGTCCCGGCGTACGCCAGCCCGGGGAACAGCTTCCGGGCGTTGTCCATGGCGTGCGGGTCGTAGACGGTGACCTGGCCGCCCTGAAGCTGCACCTGGCCGGCGACGTTCAGCGCCGGCGAGTCGCGGGTGTCGTCGGAGTTCGGCTTGAAAGCGGCGCCGAACACGGCGACGCGCTTGCCGAGGAAGGAGCCCCCGACCGCCTCGCGGGCCAGGTCGACCATCCGGGTCCGGCGGCGCATGTTGATCGCGTCGACTTCGCGCAGGAACGTCAGGGCCTGGTCGGCGCCCAGTTCCCCGGCGCGGGCCATGAACGCCCGGATGTCCTTGGGTAGGCAGCCGCCGCCGAAGCCGAGTCCGGCGTTGAGGAAACGTCCGCCGATCCGGGCGTCGTACGACAAAGCCTCGGACAGTCGGGTGACATCGGCCCCCGACGCCTCGCACACCTCGGCCATCGCGTTGATGAAGGAGATCTTCGTGGCCAGGAAGGCGTTGGCGCTGACCTTGACCAGCTCGGACGTGGCGAAGTCCATAACGACCATCGGGACGCCTTCGGCCAGCAGGGTTCCGTACACCTCACGGAGTTTCGCTTCAGCGGTCGCCGACTTCGCGCCGACCACCAGTCGGTCCGGGTGCAGGGTGTCCTGCACGGCGAAGCCCTCGCGTAGGAACTCGGGGTTCCAGGCCAGCTCCGCCTGGGTGCCCACCGGGGCGCGGGCGTGCAGCCGGGCCTCCAGGCGCTCGGCCGTACCGACCGGGACGGTCGACTTGCCGACGATCAGGCAGGGCCGGTCCAGGTGCGGGGCGAGACCGTCGATGACGGCGTCGAGGTACGAGGTGTCCGCCGCGTACTCGTTCTTCTTCTGCGGGGTGCCGACGCACACGAAATGCACGTCGCCGAAGGCTGCGGCCTCCTGGATGTCGGTGGTGAAGCGCAGCCGTCCGCTTTTGATGTGCGGTGCCATCAGCTCGGGCAGTCCGGGCTCGTAGAACGGGACGCGGCCGGCCTGGAGCGCGGCGATCTTGTCCGGCTCGATGTCCACGCCGAGCGTCTCGAAGCCCAGCTCGGCCATACACGCGGCGTGCGTGGCCCCCAGGTAGCCGGTGCCGATGACCGTGATGCGGGGTGCCACGTACTCCTCCTCCAGCAGGCCGTTCCAAAGACCGGTCGATCGTAGCGGCCGGAGGGTTGGGGCGGGCGCGGTTGGTGCGGGGCCGTTCCTGGCGGCCGGGCGGCCGGGCGGCCGGGCGGTCGGTCGGTCGGTCGGCCTGGCGGTCGGGTCACGGTGGCCGGAGTGGCCGGAGTGGCCGGAGTGGCCGGAGTGGCCGGAGTGGTCGGGACCGTCGGGACCGTCGGGTTGAGGCGGCTCCGGATCGGTAACAGGCGCGGGGGCGGTGGAGTCAGGTGGCGTCCGTCATGTTTACTAACCGGTAACTAAATATGTCGTCATCGAGACTCTCCACTGCGAGAGTCCCGTGGGGTGCAGGCCCCGGGCGCACACAGCTCAGTGAGAGGCGGGCCCTCAGGTGGCAGGCAAGGCTGGCAACAAGGACTTCGATCTGTTCCGCACCACCGAGGAACACGAGATGCTCCGCGACTCCATCCGCGCGCTCGCGGAGGCGAAGATCGCCCCGTACGCCGCCGAGGTGGACGAGGACGCGCGCTTCCCGCAGGAGGCACTCGACGCGCTGACCGCGAGCGACCTGCACGCGGTGCACATCCCCGAGGAGTACGGCGGCGCCGGCGCGGACGCGCTCGCCACCGTCATCGTGATCGAAGAAGTGGCCCGGGTCTGCGGCTCCTCGTCGCTCATCCCCGCGGTCAACAAGCTCGGCTCGCTGCCGCTGATCCTCTCCGGCTCCGAGGAACTCAAGCACCACTACCTCAGCCGGGTCGCCGCAGGCCAGGGGATGTTCTCCTACTGCCTCTCCGAGCCCGACGCCGGTTCCGACGCGGTCGCGATGAAGACCCGGGCCGTACGGGACGGTGACTTCTACGTCCTCAACGGCGTCAAGCGGTGGATCACCAACGCCGGCGTCTCCGAGTACTACACGGTCATGGCCGTCACCGACCCGACAAAGCGCTCCAAGGGCATCAGTGCCTTCGTGGTGGAGAAGTCCGACGAAGGCGTGTCCTTCGGCGCCCCGGAGAAGAAGCTCGGCATCAAGGGCTCGCCGACCCGCGAGGTCTACCTCGACAACGTGCGCATCCCCGCCTCCCGCATGATCGGCGAAGAGGGGACGGGCTTCGCCACGGCGATGCGGACGCTCGACCACACCCGGGTGACCATCGCGGCCCAGGCCGTCGGCATCGCCCAGGGCGCGCTCGACTACGCCGCCGGCTACGTCCAGGAGCGCAAGCAGTTCGGCAAGGCCATCGCCGAGTTCCAGGGCATCCAGTTCATGCTGGCCGACATGGCGATGAAGCTTGAGGCAGCCCGCCAGCTGACCTACGTCGCGGCGGCCCGCTCGGAGCGCGGCGACAAGGACCTGACCTTCTTCGGCGCGGCGGCCAAGTGCTACGCGTCGGACATGGCGATGGAGGTCACCCTGGATGCGATCCAGCTCCTCGGCGGTTACGGCTACACACGGGACTACCCGGTGGAGCGCATGATGCGCGACGCGAAGATCACGCAGATCTACGAAGGCACGAACCAGGTCCAGCGGATCGTGATGGCCAGGAACCTGCCGAAGCGGTAGGTGTTCGCGTGGGTCGGCCGGGCGGTGACCGCGTGGTCCCGCCCGGCTTCCGCGTTTCCGCACAACCGAGGGGCCGGTCCCGGCAAGGTCGCCGGACAGTGGATCTTCCAGATTTCCATGCCCGAGTCCTGCGTGGTGGCCCGTCTGCATTCGCCGAGTACGGATTTGTCCCAGTCGGCGGATACGCGGTCCAAGCCCACAAGCTTGTCTCCCGGTCCTCTCAGGATCTGGACTCCGCTACCGCGGCTTCCGTTCCGCTCGTGGAGATCGTAGAACGTGTGGCGGTGGTGCGGAACAATGCGACCGCGCTCACTGATCAAGGGGAAGTCCGCACCCGGGCGCACGCGGGATACCTGGACACGCATTCAATGGGTTGGCAATGTCTGAGACACCGTTGATCAAGAGCTTGAGATCTGCCCTGGCCGCGGCTCCGGAGGATGTTCCGCTCCGAATACACCTGGCCGGGTTGCTGATAGCCGCCGGACTGCTGGACGAAGCGGTCACCGAGGCCGCCGCTGTGCTCCAGCGGGAACCAGGGTCAGCTGAAGCCCGCGGACTGGTGATGCGGGCGATGGGGGCGCCTGCTCCAGCTCCTACCTCGACCTCTACCTCGACCCCTGCGCCGGAGCCGGCCACGACTGTCGGCCCCGGCCCCGGCCCGGGAGCAGGACCTGAACCCGGAGCAGGACCTGAACCCGGGTCCGCTGACGGCTTCGACTGGGAGGCCGCAGGCCGCGACCTGGGGGATGTCGCCGCTCCGTTGTTCGTGGACGACGCCGACGCCACAACCGACGAACCCGCCTTCGACGTGGAGCCGAGCTCAGTGCGGCTTGCCGACGTCGTCGGAATGGACCACATCAAACAGCGCCTTGAGGCCGCGTTCTTCGCGCCGATCCGCAACCCGGAACTCCGGGCCGCCTTCGGCAAGAAACTGCGCGGCGGACTGCTCCTCTACGGCCCGCCCGGATGCGGCAAGACCTACCTCGCCAGGGCCGTCGCCGGAGAACTCGGCGCGCACTTCCTCAACCTGTCACTGACCGATGTCCTCGACATGTACACCGGCCAGAGCGAACGCAACCTGCGGGAAGTCTTCATGACAGCCCGTCGGAAGGCGCCCTGCGTCCTGTTCCTCGACGAGATCGACGCACTCGGCCAGAAGCGCAGCCAGACCCGCAACAGCGCGATGCGCGGCACGGTGAACCAGTTGCTGACCGAACTCGACGGCGTCGCGGAGGAGAACGAGGGACTGTACGTCATCGCGGCGACCAACCAACCCTGGGACGTGGACCCGGCGCTGCGCCGTCCCGGACGCCTCGACCGTACGATGCTCGTCGCACCGCCGGACCAGACCGCCCGTGACGCGATCCTCCGCCACCACCTGCGCGACCGTCCCGTCGCGCGGGTCGACACCGGCCGGATCGCGAAGCGGACCGCGGGGTACTCGGGCGCAGACCTGGCACATATCTGCGAGACAGCCACCGAGTACGCGCTCTTGGACTCGATGAGGTCAGGGAAAATCCGGATGATCGAGACGGCCGATCTGGACCGCGCCCTCGCCGAAGTCCGCCCATCCATCGGTCCGTGGCTCGAATCGGCCCGCAACGTCGCGGAGTTCGCCAACGAGAGCGGCACGTACGACGAACTTGTGGCCTACCTCAAGATGCGGAAAATGCTGCGAGGGGGAAGCCGTGACAGGGAACCCGGCAGCGGTCGAGATGCAGCGGGCCTTGACGCTCATGGAAATCGGCCGCTACCCGGAAGCGGTGGAGGCGGCGCGGGAAGCCGTACGGCTCGAACCCGCTGTGTACTACTGCCACATAGTGCTGGCGAACGCGCTCGTCCTGGTCCGGGCGTCGGAAGGGCTCGCCGCCGCGCGCTTCGCGGTGGAGCTGGCACCGGACGCGCCTGAGACGCACGGCACCCTGGGCTCGGTCGCGTTCACCGCAGGGGAGTACGCGGTCGCCGAAAAGGCACTGCGCAGAACGCTTGAGCTGCAACCTGATTCAGCGTCCGCGCAGTACAACCTGGCACTCGTCCACAATCAGCTGGGACGTACGGCCAAAGCGCTGAAAGGCTTCCGCGCGGCGGCGACCGCCAACCCCAGGGGCTCCGGCGCGCGCCGGTCCATGGACGGGATCATCCGCGGGACGCTGCGGCGGGCGCGGCGATTCCTGCTGTGCGCGTCCGTGCTCCTGTGGTTCATCTCGGCGCGGGGGGCGGACACCGTCAGTGCGAGGCTCGCCGGAGTCTGGATCACCAGCCTCATACTCCTGATCGCGGTCGGACCGGCGGTCATGACGACGTTGCGGGTCCCGCCGACACTCCGCCGCTACGCCTGGCGTTCCGCGGTCACCGAGTCCTGGGGACGGCTCGACCTGACGGTCATCGGCGTGATCCTCCTCGGCGCGGTCGCCGGGCCCCTGCTGCGCATCGGTCCGCCGAGCGCTGCGATCGGCATCGCGATGATGGTGGCCGTGGTGCTGTCCGTGGTCGGCCTCGTCGGGAAGACTGTTTCCCGGCGCAGGGCGTAGAAGACCCCTGGCCCAAGACGTTGATCTTGAGTGGAACGTGACGCCGCGGCGTCACGTTCCACTCAAGATCAACATTAGGTGTTAGGCGGGATCTGCGGCCAGTTCCCCTTGTAGCGCGAGCAGTTCGTCCGCCGACTCCTGCTCCCCGTGCTCCGCGCACAGCGCGGCGGCGGCCTCCAGCCGCGGCACCGCCGGAGCCTTCTTGCGGCCGAATGACCAGCGCTTCGGCTTCTCCGCCACCACCGGCGCATCGTCCTGCTTGGCCTGCCACGCTTCGATGCGCGCGGCGAGCTTCTGCGCGTCGCAGTAGCGCTTGGTCTCACCCGGCAGCAACCCGGCGAACAACTCCACCGCCTGGTCGGCCTGGGCCAGCGCGGGCGTCACCCGGTCCACTTCGGTCAGCAGGTGGGCCAGCTGACGGTGCGTCTCGCCCCGCTGCATCGCCCAGAACTCCTTCTCCTCTGCCCCGGACGCCTTGGCGTCCGCCGCGTCGACCGCGCGCAGGGCCTGGCCGAACAGGGCCGTGGCCTTGTCCGCGGCCGGATCCAGCGGAGCCTGCTGCGCCTGGGCCTGCTCGATGAGGTTCCATCCGGCGGCCCGCAGCGGCAGCACCGTGCCGTTCGGGTTGTCGGCCGACCGCTGGGCCTCCACCACGGCGGTGAAGGCCAGTGCGGCTTCGGCGTGCATCCCGGCGGAGCTGAGGGCGTGTGCCGCCTCGTCGGCGATCTCCAGGTAGAGGTCCTTGTCATCGAGTTTCGACGCGCCCTCGGCGGCCTTGGCCAGGGTCTCCGCCGCCTGCCGGGTCTCGCCCAGAATCCGCAGGTCCGTACCGAGGAGCCAGCGGGCCCGTACGGCGGCTTCCCGCTCGAAGAACTCGTCCATGCGCGGCAGGCAGTCCTCCAGGACGGCTGCCGCGTCGGCGTGCCGGTCCAGGCCGTGGAGCAGCTGCGCCGCCACGAACTGCGCTGAGGCGGCCATGAACGCATCGCCCTCGCGTTCGAACTCCCTGGTCGCCTCGAAGGCGGCGTCCAGCGCCGCCTCGTGCTGCTCCTCGGCGGCCAGGGCCTGCGACAGCATCAGGAGTACACGGGCGGGTTTGGACGCCTTGTCCGGCCAGGCCCGCATGATCTCCAGGGCCTCACGGAGCAGTGGGACGGCCGCGGCGGGGTCCTCCTGGTTGAACCTGGCCTGGCCGAGCAGCGTCAGCGCCGTTTCGGCGGCCCACGGCCGCTCGTCGGCGCGGAAGAGGTCAAGCGCGGCCCGCAGTTCGCTCTCGCCTTCGGCGACCGCGCCGGTCCACAGACGCAGGGCACCGCGCATGGACCGCGCATGGGCGTGCCGGGCGGTTTTGCCATGGCGTACGGAAATCTCGACCATGTCGGCCAGGAAGGCTTCGGCGCGTTCGGCGACGGCGGCCTGACCGGCCTCCTCTGCTGTGTGGAAGCGGTTCACCGAGAGGTTGGCCTGGGCTTGCAGCACCCGCAACAGGTCCGCGGGCTCTGCTTCCTGACGGTCCAGCAGATCCTCGGCCCGCTCGCGGAGCGCGGCCAGGCGTACGAAAGTCTCCGCCCAGTCCGCGTCCGACTGGGACTCCAGTGCGCTGAACACGGCGCTGAGGATCAGGGCGGCCCTGGCGGCGGCGGCCCGCCCCGGTTTGCCCGCTGCTTCGTACAGTTCCGCGGCTTCGGTCATGGCCGCGGCGCGGGCCTCGGTGTTCTCGGTGCCGGTCAGGTCCATGCAGCGCTCGTCGAGCAGGACCGCCCTTTCCAGCGCGGTGAGTTCGACGCCCTGCCCGGCGGCGGTGGCCGCAAAGCGCTCCCACAGCGCGGCGGAGTCGGGGCGGCCGGTCTCGTGCGCGGTCAGGGCTTCGGTACGCAGGGCGTCCAGGTCGGTGTCGGCGGGCATGGGCGCGGCCGAAGGGGACGGCGCTTGCCGCACGACCGCCGATCGGACCCCCAGCGGCAGGGCCGCCAGCAGCGGTTCGCGGGTGGTCTCCGCGAGCATCCGCCTGGTGACCGCGTCGTTGCCGTTGCGCGCGTCGTAACGGACGCACAGGGCGTGCAGCTGGCGCTCCAGCTCGGCCAGCACCCCGGCGGCGGTCCCGTCCGTGCCGGGCATGTCGCCGACCTTGAGGTCGCCGCTGCCCAGCGCGACCAGGCGGCGCAACAGCACGACAACGCCCCAGATGAAGTGCTGACGGTCCGCTAGGTCGGCTTCCGGGGCGATGAACCAGGCACGGTGCTCGGCCAGGATCTCCAGCGCCCGGCCCTCGTTGCCGGTCAAGGCGCAGAAGGTGATGTGCTTGCCGACCGCACCGTCGAGCTGGATCTCACCGCGGGCCATGCGGTAGCCGCGCAGGTGGTTCGCCCGCGCTTCGTCGAGCCGGCCCGCGCGCACCAGGGGCAGCAGTGAGTCGGCGAGTGTGATGTGCGGTTCCTCGGCGCAGCTCAACTCCCCGGCCAGGGTGGGCGCGAGCAGCTCAAGGGCGGCGTCGTCCCGGCCCTGGCGGATCAGCCAGCGGGCCTGTTCACGGCGTTCGCACGCGTGGCAGTCGGCCATGTCGTCGCGGTCCGTGGCGAGCCAGGCGTCGAAGGCCGTGTCGGCGGCCCCGGTGTCGCCGATGTGCTTTTCGAGGTAGAAGCGGCTCTGGTGGACAGGTCGCAGGCTGTGGCCGGACATCATGTAGCGCCGCTCGAACTCCGTGTGGAAGCCGCGGATCGACTTCAACGGCACCTCGGGGGCGCCGAGCAGCGACGACGTGACCCACTTGAGGTCCCAGTAGAGATTGTGGGTCAGTCGCTCGTCGAAGGACTCGGGCTGGTCGTCCCACAACTTCAGCAGCCGGAACACCGGCACGGGCGTCTTCGCGGACTCGCCGCCGTTGTTGTACGCGCTGACCTGGCGCAGCAGCGCCCAGGCGAGCAGTTCCCCGCCGCCGAGCCCTTCGGCCGCGGTGACCAGGTGCTCGGACTGGGCGCTGCGGGCGCGCCCGTACGGCATCTGGAGGTTCGCGTCGACGCCTTCCCAGAAGCCGTCGATGTCGGTGATGCTCATGTTTCCCTCGTGTAGGTCGAGTGCGGGATCACGCTTCGGTGCCGTGCAGAGCGCGTTCGAGCAGCGCCAGGTAGGACCGCCCGAGCAGTGCGGACTCCGCGGACGTCAGCGGTCGGTGGCTGAGCAGCAGCGCCTGGGCGTAGAGCCCTTCGACGGCGGAGTGGGTCAGTTCGCGGTCGGTCAGTGTGCAGATCCGGCGGACCAGCGGGTTCAGGTGGTTGAGCACCAACTGCGCGCGGGGTGCGGAGCCGCGCAGTGAGCCGAGGATTCCGGCCCACAGGTCGTCGGTGGCCTCGGCCGCCGCGGAGTCGACGGCCCGGCCGTGCTTGGCTTCACGGTCGTCGAGCAACAGGGCGGGGACGGTCACCGGGTGGAACTCGCGCAGTGTCACGTCGACCGAGTGGCTGTCGAGTACGGTGCGCGCGGCGGCCAGGAAGCCGGCGGCGGCGAGTTCGGCGGCCGGGTCGACGGTGTCGAGGTGTGCGGTGACAGTGTCCGGGTCGAGATTCGCCACGGTGGTGCCGGGGCGGATGCCGGGGAGCCTGCGGACGAGTTCGGCGTCGTACGTGTAACCGCCGTTGACGACACCGAGCCCGGCGGCGGTGGCGATCGGGGCGACCTGGCGGAACTCGTCGACGCTGTCGGTCACATGGATGACGCCGTGGCGGCGGGCGAACTCGTCGAGGCTGACCCGGCCGTCGGTCGTCTCGAACGGCAGCCACGGAAGCATGACCTTGAGCAGTTCGTCGTCGTGCCGGGCCAGCGCCTTCACGCCGAGGTGATGCACCGCCAGGAATCTTTGCAGGCGGCCCGGTTCGGCGGCGGCGAGGTCGGCGAGCCAATCGCGCAGGCGCTTGCCGAGGGCTTCGCGCACGGCGTGCAGGGCCTCGTCTTCGTACAGGCCCTCGCGCGACGCGGTGGGCCGCAGCACATCGGTGTCCAGCGCGCAGCGGACGAAGAACGCCCATTCGGGAAGCAGCGCTTCGGCCTGCTCGGTGAGCAGCATGCCCTTGAGGTGCACGCGGTGCTTCCCGCGCAGGGACGGGCTGACGGCTGACGGCAGCACGAACGCCGCGCCCCGGACCCCGGCCAGCGGAATGTCGAAGTCGATGACGTCGAGCGGCGTGAAGCCCAGCGTCCCGGCGCAGTACGCGGCGAGTGCGACCTGCTTGGCCTGCGGTGTCGGGTACGTGCGGTCCCAGACGGCCGGGGTCTCTGTGGTCCGGACGGTCACCCCGGCCGGGTCGGTCACGGTCACGTCGTACGGAAGGAACGCGCCGAAATCCTTGGCCAGTTCAACGACCTTGGCGGTTTCGAACCACGCCTCGGATCCCCGGCGGGGTGTCAGGAGCACCGTCGTGCCGGTTTCCGGGTGCTCGGCGACAGGCAGTGTCCGTACGGTGTAGCGGCCGTCGGACCCGGCCTTCCACTCCACCGGGTCGGACCCCGAGACCGAGCGTGTCCGTACGGTGATGGTGTCGGCGACGACAAAGCACGCCAGCAGGCCGATGCCGAACTGCCCCAGGAAGTCCCGGCGCGCGCCGTCCAGGTCGCTGCGCTTCGAACTCCGGCCGATCGTCGCCAGGAACCGGTGCACATCGGGCTCGGTCAGGCCGACGCCGGTGTCCTGGATGCGCAGGCCTTCGCCGGAGACCGTGATCCTGATCTCGGCGGGCGCGCCCTGGTCGGTGTTGCGCCGGGCCGTGATCGCGTCCACACCGTTCTGCAGCAGCTCGCGGACGTACACGCGCGGGCTCGAGTAGAGGTGGTGGGACAGCAGGTCGACCAGGCCGCGCAGGTCGACCTGGAAGGTGTGGTCGGGGAGGACCTGGTCATGGGTCATACGGGAGGGTCACCTCGGGCGAAGGATGCGGCAGAAGGGGGACAGTTGATCTTAAGAGCGTCCGGTGCCCGCAGGACAGGCGGAACTAGACAGTAACCAAGCCGCCGGACAGTGCGCCGCCGGATTATTCCGGGCGACGCGGCAGGGGGTACGGCACCGGGCGCCGCCGCGCGCACCGGCCAGGGACGTATCGTCCGTTCCCAGGAACAAACCCGTGCAGGAAAGAAGGACCGGTGCCCCCCGAAACCCCCCGTCCCCGCATCGCGGCGAGCCGCAACCGGTTCCCCGGTGGTCTGGACCGGCTCGCTGAACACTGCGACATCGTCCAGTGGGACCAGGAGCGGGGGCCGACCGCCGCAGAGCTCGCCGAACTGGTCAAGGGCTGTGACGGACTCCTGGTCACCGGCCCCGACCGGGTGGACGCGGCCGTCCTGGAGTCCGCCGACCGGCTGCGCCTGGTCGCGGTGGCGGCGGCGGGGTACGACAGAGTGGACCTCGAGGCGGCCCGTCGCCTGGGGATCACCGTCAGCAACTCCCCGGACACGGTCACCGAGGCAACCGCCGACCTGGCGTTCACCTTGATCCTGCTGGCCCGGCGGCGGATCAGGGACGCACTGCGGGCGGTGTACGCGGGTGAGTGGGAGGCCCTGTCGCTGGACGGCTACCTCGGCTCCGACGTGTACGGGACGACCCTGGGCATCGTCGGCTACGGCGGCATCGGCCGCGCGGTGGCCAGACGGGCGAAGGGGTTCGGTATGACCGTGCTCCAGCACTCCCGTACGCCCCGTCCCGACGACGGCACCGCGACAGCCGTCAGCCTCGACGAACTGCTGGCCACCAGCGACGTTGTTTCCCTGCACGTGCCGCTCAGCCCGGCGACCGACCGGCTCATCGGCGCCCGCGAGCTGGCTCTGATGAAACCGACGGCGACCCTCGTCAACACCGCCCGCGGCGGGCTCCTGGACGAGCCGGCGCTGCTTGCCGCACTCCGTACGGGAAGACTGCACTCGGCCGGACTCGACGTCATGGACCGTGAGCCGCGCAACGACACCAGTGACGCCCTGTTCCGCGAACCGCGGGTGACCCTGCTGCCGCACATCGGCTCGGCCACGGACGCCGCCCGCGTCGCGATGGTCGGCAAGGCGCTGGACAACCTCCTCGCCGTCCTGGTGGACGGCAAGGAGGCGCTCACTCCGGTGACCCAGGGGCTTACTGACTAGCTCTTGTCGACCTTGTCGCCGTTGCGCAGCTTGTCGAACAGGGCCTTGGCGCCCGCGTCGTCCCACAGCACGGCGTCGCCGACGCTGGTCTTGAAGCCCGGGTTCTTGATCGGCACCGTGGTGGTCACACCGTTGCCACCGGACAGCCCGCCCATGTTGCTGAACAAGCTGTACAGGTCGAAGATCCCGGCGTCGTCGTCCACCGTGATCGCGTTCAGCGAGGCGTCGGCGACCGGGAAGGCCTTGAACGGGTTCAGCAGGGTGGACGCGCCCTTGGCCTTCTTCGCGACGGCGGACAGGAACTGCTGCTGGCGCTCCATCCGGCCGAGGTCGGCGCGCGGGTCGAAGTAGCGGGCCCGGACGAACGACAGCGACTCCGTGCCGTTGAGGGTCTGGCAGCCCTTCTTCAGGTTCGCGCCGGCCTTCTCGTCGACGATGTCCTGCTTCAGGCACATGTCCACACCGCCGAGCGCGTCGACGATCCCGACGAAACCGTCGAAGCCGACTTCGGCGTAGTGGTCCAGGCGCATACCGGTGTTCATTTCGACCGTACGGGCGAGCAACTCGGAACCACCGAACGCGTAGGCGGCGTTCAGCTTGTTCTTCTTGCCGGACCCCTCGACCGTCTTGCCGTTCTTCTTGTACGCCGGGATCTGCACGTACGAGTCACGCGGCAGGCTGATCAGCGTGGTGCCGCCGGCGCCCTTGTGCAGCAGCATCATCGAGTCGGTGCGCTTGCCTTCGGCCGAGCCGGTGTGCAGCTTCTTCTTGTCGGCGGCCGACATGTTCTCGCGCGAGTCCGAGCCGACGATCAGCCACGTGGTGCCCTCGGACGCCTTGGGCCGGCCTTCGTAGTTGTTGAGGACGTCCTTGTGCTGGATCTGCGAGGACGCCCAGAAGTACGTGCCGATGACGAAGAGCACCAGGAACACCACAAAGTAGGCCAGGCCGACGAGGATGCGCTTGCGCCAGTTGACCGGGCCGCGCGGCCGGTCGCTGCGGCCGTCACCGCCGCCGTTGCCCCCGCTACCGCCCCCGCCACCGCCACGGCGCGGCGGACCGTCCGGCGGCCCCTGCGGACCACCCGGCTGCGGAGCACGGGTGGGCCGGGTCGGCACGGTGCCCTGCGGGTTCCCCTGGCCCGGCCTGGCGGGCACGGTGCCCTGCGGGTTCCCCTGGCCCGGCCGCGACGGCAAGGTGCCGGGCGGCTGTTGCCGGGGCTGTCCGGGCTGCTGGCCGAGCCGCTGTGCCGGCTCGTCCTGGCGGTAGAGGTGGTCATAGGTCTGCTGCGCGTCGGCATGGCCGTACGGGTCCACCGACGGCCGCCCCGGCGGCCCTGATCGGGGACTGCGCCGGGGGTCCTGGTTCTCGGGTCCTGTGGGCCATGAGCTCATGGGTCAAGGCTGACACGCCGGACCGCCCCGGTCGCCCAGGACGGGCGCTCGGGGCGGACTCTGTAGCAGAACCGAAGCGAAAGCTCCTATTTACACACGACTTCGTCACCGTTCTGGGCGTCGAAGGTCGGCGCCGGGCTGGCGGAGCCGGAGCCGGAGCCGGTGGCGGACGGCGGAGTGGACACCGTCACCGCGACCGCGCCGGTGTACGAGGTCCCGGCGACCACCTCGATGGTCCGGCCCAGCCCGGCGACCGGCTCCAGCTTCGCGCCAGGGACCGCCGTGGCGACGGTGTGCGCCGACCGGTCCCAGCCCGGGTCGAACCTGATCACCGTCTGCGCCGGGTCGCTCCCGCGCGGGGCGCCCCGGGGCGAGCCGTTCATCCGGAAGCCCAGTTTCGTCAGGTCGTCCTGGACCCTGGCCCCCAGCCCCGGGGTGCCCGTGCTGTTGTAGACCTGCAGGTAGATTTCCTGCGGCGGGACCTCGACGGTCGGCTTGGCCTGCCCGCCTCCGGCCGGCTCCTGCGCCTTCGGCGTCGGCTCGGCGGGCTTCAGCAGGTCACGGTCGTCGCGTACGGCCGCGAACAGCTTCTTGGCCTCGGGCTCGTTCCACAGGACCGTCGAGCCCCAGCCGGGGACGTTGTAGTCCATCGTCGTCAGCGGGATCTGGGCGAAGGTCATGCCGCCGGTCTGCAAGCCCTTCATCTTCGTCCCCAGGTCGAGCAGGCCCTTCGCGGACAGGCCCTCGTCCACCTTGATCGAGGTGAGCACCGACTTGACCACATCGTTCAGCTTCGCCGGGTTGGTCAGCGTGCCCGTACTCGTGACCTGCGCCAGGAGCTGGGTGAGGAACTTCTGCTGGCGCTGTGTGCGGCCGATGTCGCCGGTGGGGTCCGAGGGGATGTACCGGGCCCGGACGTACTTCAGTGCGCCCGCCCCGTCCAGCTTGGTCGTGCCCGCCGGGATGTCCAGACCCGACTTGGGGTCCTTCAGCGGACGCGGCGAACAGACCTCGACCCCGCCGAGGGTGTCCACCGTGGAGACGAACGACAAGAAGTTGACCTCGATGTAGTGGTCGATCCGTAGGCCCGTGGCCTTCTCGACCGTGTCCACGGTCAACTTGGGGCCACCCATCCCGTACGCGGCGTTGATCTTGCCCTTGGTTTCGCGCTTCTCCTCACCGGAGTGCTTGTCCTTGTGCGCGGGGATCGTCACGTAACTGTCGCGGGGGAGCGACACCACCGACGCCCTGTCCCGCTTGCCGTTCAGGTGCACCAGCATGATCGTGTCGGTGCAGTCGCAGCTCTCACCGCCGGCGTGCAGCTTCTCCAGCGTCTCCTTCGGGACACCCTCGCGGTTGTCCGAGCCGACGATCAGGAAGTTCGTGTCGGAGTCGCTGCCTCCGGTGTCGGGCCGGTTGTCCAGGCCACCGAAGGAGTCCACCCGGGTGATCTTGCCGTCCAGGTAGTTCACATACGCCCAGCCGATGCCTGAGGTCAGCATGATCGCCGCGGCCAGCACCGAGGCCAGCAGCAGCGACCAGCGGCGCACCGGGTTCGGCTGGTTCGCCGGGGTGCTCTGGACCGGTCGCGCCCGGGCAGGGGTACGGCCGGGGCCTGATGGGCCTTCCTGGGTCGACATGCGCTGGATCGTCCTCCTGGGTCGCCCGGTGCTGGGACCGCTCACGTTTGGTGCCCGGCGGCCGGCGCCGGGCTGCTGGTGTCCGGAGCTGCTTGAGTCCGGAGCGGCTCGTGTCCCGGACTGGCTGGTGTCCCGGACTGCTGGTGTCCGGCTGCCCCCGCAGGACGGTGTCCAGTCCGTACCGTCCCGTGTGGAACATGAGACGCACCGCACGGACCTGTGGTTCTCTCCACACCGTTGAGCCACCGGCAGCCGCTCTTAGTCCCAAAGTAGGCATGTCAGGTGATCTGGTCCCAGGCGGCGCGCCGGGCGACGGAGACCTCACCCCCGGCGGCCACACCAGTGGTCTAGGAGGCCGCTGAAGATCTGAACAGCCTCCTAGTACGCTCCGTGCTGATGAACGGCACCGCTAATGAGACGAGCCCCGTGGTGAACTCCCGACCCGGCGACCTGCCACCCCTGGAGGGCAAGCCCCCGGTGTCCGTGGTGATGCCGATCCTCAACGAGGAACGCCATCTGGCGGAGGCCGTCGGCCGCATCCTCACCCAGGACTACCCCGGCGAACTCGAAGTCGTGCTCGCGCTCGGCCCGTCCACGGACCGCACCGACGAGATCGCCGCGCGCCTGGCCGCCGCCGACCCGCGGGTCCGTACGGTGCCTAACCCGACCGGGCGCACGCCCGCCGCCCTCAACGCTGCGATCGGCGCGGCCACCCACCCGGTGATCGTCCGCGTCGACGGGCACGGCATCCTGCCGACCGACTACATCCGTACCGCAGTCGGACTGCTCAGCGAGACCGGCGCGGCCAACGTCGGCGGCCTCATGCACGCTGAAGGCACGACGGAGTTCGAGGAGGCGGTCGCCGCCGCCATGACCTCCAAGCTCGGCGTCGGCAACTCCGCCTTCCACACGGGTGGTGAGGCCGGCCCGTCCGACACCGTCTACCTCGGTGTCTTCCGCCGTGAGGTGCTCGACGACCTGGGCGGCTACAACGTGGAGTTCATCCGCGCCCAGGACTGGGAGCTGAACTACCGCATCCGCGACGCCGGACACCTGGTCTGGTTCGACCCGAAGCTCAAGGTCTCCTACCGGCCCCGGCCGAACGTCAAGGCGCTCGCCAAGCAGTACTACAACTACGGCCGCTGGCGTCGTGTCGTCACCCGCTACCACCGCGGCTCGGTCAACCTGCGCTACCTCGCCCCGCCGGCCGCGCTGATCGCAGTCGCCGCGGGCACGGTCGCCGGACTGTTCGGCCACAAGGCCGGCTGGCTGCTCCCCGGCGGCTACGTGGCCGGGATCGTCGCCGGTTCCGCCTGGGAGGGCCGCAGCCTGAAGCCGGCCGTCCTCCTCCGGCTGCCGGTCGCGCTGGCCACCATGCACGGCTCCTGGGGTTACGGCTTCCTGACCAGCCCCAAGGCCCTGGCCGAACAGGTCATCGCCACACGGAAGGACTGACGCGGGGCCCACCCCGCCAGGAGCCCGGCGGGAGTCCGGCGGGAAAACGCCAGGAAGAGCACAATCAGAACGCGGCGACGCCCGCTGTCGGTCGCTCACCGGGAATCCCACACGCCGAAGCGCGGCGGAATCCGGCCCTATCGGGCTGTCTCCGTGATGTGCTGTTCGTCGGCAGGGCTGTGATTCCCCGGGTGCGGCACCCGGACCCCGGGAGACCCCGGCGGCCCGGCTGCGAAGGACACCCTGCCGGTCGAAACATCCTGTCCGGCCGGAACGCTCGGTCGGCTGAAACGCTCTGTTGGTCGAAACGCTCTGTCGGTCGGAACGCTCGGTCGGCTGAAACGCTCTGTCGGTCGGAACGGTCGGTCGGCTGAAACGCTCTGTCGGTCGGAACGCAGCAGAACCCTTGGGAGACGGACACATGAGTGACACGGAATCCGCCATGGCCGCGGATGCCCCGGACGTCGCCGGCGCCACAGGTGCGAAGTCCGGTACGCCCGAGGTGCCCGCGCAGTCGACCGCATCCCCCGGGGAGGCCGCCCCGGCCGGCGTTCCGCCACGGACGGCCCACGGCCCGGTGCGGTACGCACTGAGCACGGCCGTGCCCGGTGACGAGGACGGCGCCGCCGCCAGGCAAGCCGCCGCGCTCGCGGCGGACGGCGCATACGTCCTGCTCACCGTGCCCGCCGAGAGCCGCGACGTCACCAGCGAGGTCGCTTTCGTACGGGCCGGAGACGGTACGTCAGGTGTGGTCCGCACACTCCGCGTCCCGGTGGACGCCGAAAAGGCCGCTGAACTCGCCGCGGCACAGTCGGCCGTCACCACGCTGCGCGGGGAGGGCTTCTCCATCGGGCTGCGACGGCACACAGCCAAACGGAAACTGCAGGCGCTGCGCCGCAAGCACCGCATCGACGCCGTCCGCGAAGGTGAGGCCTGGCAGCAGCGCTGCGCGCAGGCGTACGGCCCGTACATCGACGCCTTCGCCCCGGCGGCGACGCTGCGGCTCGGCGAGTCTCCGGTGGTTCCTCCTGTCGCTCCGGCTCCGGCTCCGGCGCCTTCTCCTGCTCGGGCTTCGGCTTCCGGCTCAGCTCCCGGCTCAGCTTCAGCTTCAGGGCAGCGTGCCACCGTCCTCGGCATCGGCCCGTCGAACACCGCGGGCCAGGCCCGTGCCTGGGGCGCGGCGGCGGCCCGGCACCTCGACGACGTAAGGTCCGAGACCTTCATGCTCGCCTCGGGCAACACCTTCGGCTTCGAGCACGACAGAACCATCGTTACGGACGACTGGCTGTCGAAGAAGTGGCAGCTGGCGCAGCTTTCGTACGTCCTGGACACCTACACCCACGTTCTCGCCGAAGGCGGCATGCCGCCGTTCGGCCGGCTCAACGGGGCGTGGGCCGACGGCGACCTGCGGGAGCTGCGGGCCGCCGGGATCGCCCTGGCCCTGGCCTTCCACGGCGCGGAGGTCCGCGACCCGGCCCGGCACCGGACACGGGTGCGGTTCTCGCCGTTCAACCCGAGGCACGAGCTCACCCACGCGCTGCAGACGAAGGCCGACCGGCTGCTCCCGGTCGTCCAGGCCATGGACGTACCGAAGTTCGTCTCCACCCCCGATCTGATCGAGGATGTCCCGGACGCGGTGTGGCTGCCGATCACGGTGGACCCGGAGCTGTGGCGGTGTGAGTCCGCGCCGCTGGAGCGCGAACGCCCGGTGGTCGTCCACGCGCCGTCCAACCCGTACCTCAAGGGCACCGCGTGGATCGACCCGATGCTCACCGCGCTGCACGAAGCCGGGACCATCGACTACCGGAAGATCAAGGGAGTTCCGCACGCGGGGATGCCCGCGGTCATCGCCGGCGCGGACATCGTCCTCGACCAGTTCGCGCTCGGGACGTACGGTTCGCTGTCCTGCCAGGCCCTGGCCGCCGGGCGGGTGACGATGTGTTACCTGCACGAGACGGTCACCGGGCGGATCAGCGGCGACCTGCCGATCTTCAACGCCGACCCGGACAATCTGCGCGAGTCGCTCCTCGAGGTCCTCGCCGAACGCGACGCGGCCCGGGAACAGGCGGCCCGCGGGCCCGAGTTCATCGCCGAATACCATGACGGCCGCCGCTCCGCGCGGGTACTTTCGGAGTTCCTGACGTCACATTAGGGCGGTGGGGCCGTCGCGTTGGCGCATGAAATCCAAGGAGCCGCACGTGAGTTCTCCGCGCATTGCCGCCACCGCCGACATGGACGACCGGGCGGAGATCGGCGACGGCACAACCGTGTGGCACCTCGCCCAGGTCCGGGAGAACGCCAGGCTCGGCACGGACTGCATCATCGGCCGCGGTGCCTACGTCGGCCCCGGTGTGCGGATCGGTGACAACGTCAAACTGCAGAACTACGCGCTGGTGTACGAGCCCGCGGTCCTGGAGGACAACGTCTTCATCGGCCCGGCGGCGGTGCTGACGAACGACATGTACCCCCGGTCGACCGATGCGGACGGCAAGGTCAAGCGCCCCGACGACTGGCATGCCGAGGGCGTACGGGTTTGTGAAGGGGCCGCGGTGGGGGCCAGGGCTGTGGTGCTGCCGGGCGTGCGCATCGGCCGCTGGGCAACGGTCGCCGCCGGTGCGGTGGTGACCCGCGACGTCCCCGACTTCGCACTGGTGGTGGGGGTGCCCGCGAAGCAGGCCGGCTGGGTGGGCCGGGCGGGGAAGCGGCTTGCAGGCTCGGCCGCTGAGGGCTTCCGGTGCCCGGAGACGGGGGAGCGCTACGTGGAGACGGGCGGAGTGCTCACCGAGGCGGGATAGCGCGCGGGCCGCCACCGGACGTCCGGTGGCGGCCCGCTGTGCGGTGACGCCCTACTTGGCGCAGATTTCCTGATCCGCGGTCTTCAGCTTGATCTCCGCGTCGGACGGCGCCGCAGGCGGCGGAGTGTTCGCCTTCGGGGTGGTGCCGGCCTTCGGGAAGTCCGCACCGATGATCAGGATCAGCTGGGTGCCGGGAGTCTTCAGCTCCTCGATCGCAGTCTCCGGGAGACCGGCCAGCATCGCCACGGTCCTGGCCGCGTCGCCCTTGCCCTTGGGGTACTGCACGACACTTATGTCGCGGGCCTTGTAACCCTTGCTGGTGCTGGCGACCGCCTTGAGCTTCTTCCCCAGCAGGTCCTTGGTGGTGCTGGTGCCCAGGCCGTCCGTCTTGGTGGTGTTCTGCACGGTCACCGCGATGGTGGCCGGGTCGACGGGCGGCGGCGGGGGGGACACCGGGGCGGTTTCGGACGGTGCGGGCGCGGGCGCACCGGGCTCGCCCTCGGTCAGCGGCTTGTCGGCGGCGAGCTGGGCCCAGAGCTGCTTGGCCGCGGGCTGCATGGGCTGGACCACGTTCTTGTTCGCGGGGAAGTCCTCAACCGGAAGTGTGGTGAAGGCCAGCCGCTTCTCCGGAACCTTCTTGATCTCGTTGCCGAGAACGATCAGCTTGTCGATGCTGCCCAGGCCGCTGTCCACGGTGAGGTTGCTGGTCGCGGCCTTGGCCAGGTTGAACATTCCCTCGACGTTGCTGAGCGAGGCACTGCTTTTGATCTTTCGGGCCAACGACATCAGGAAGGCCTTCTGGCCCTCGATGCGGGCCAGGTCGCTGCCTTCGGCGTAACCGTGCCGGGTGCGCAGGAACTTGAGGGCTTCTTCGCCCTGGAGCGTGTGGTTGCCCGCTTTCAGATGCAGGTCGGTGCCACCGGCTGGATTTGTGGTGATCGGGTCGTCGATCGGTTTCTTCAAGCAGACGTCCACACCCTTGACGGCGTTGGTCATCTCTTTCACGCCCTTGAAGTCGATCACCATGAAGTGGTCGATCTGCACGCCGAGCATCTTCTGCACTGTCAGCGCCGTGCACGGGGCTCCGGCACCGTCACCGTAGCTCTCGTTGAACGAGGCGAAACGCGCCTTGTAAGTCTTCTTGTCGCTCTTGCACTCGGGGATGTTGACCTGTGTGTCCCGCGGAATGCTCACAATCGACGCGTTCGACCGGTCAGCGGCCACGTGCATCAGGATCGTGGTGTCCGCGAGGCCGCCGTGGCCTTCGTCGCCGTACCCGCCGTTGCCCTGGCCGACGCGGGTGTCACTGCCGATCAGCAGGATGTTCAGCGGCTTCCGGCCCTTTTCGTCGGCCGCGGCCCCAGGAGTTTCGTTGTCCTTGAGCTTGTCCTGGGTCGAGATCTGCCGGTTGAAGTACTCGTAGACCCCGTACGCCCCACCCACACAGACGAGCAGCGTCACGGCTGTGCCGACCGCCACCCACTTCAGCCGCTTCTTGGCCTTGTCGGCTTTTGGTGCGGAGCGTGCCGTCGCGTTTTCGGCGCGGTTCGCGCCGCGACGCCCGGGGGTGGGCGCTTCTTCCAGGACGGCCGCGCGGCGGCGCGAGCCGCTGCCCGCGGACGTCGACGGGGTGTCAGCGCGGGGCGGGTCGCGGTACAGGTGGCCGAAGTCGCCGCCGGAACCGCCGTCACCGGAACCACCGGGGGCGGCCGGGGCTGCGAGCGGCACCATCCGGTACTGACCCGTGTCCGGGTCCATCTCCCACATGTCGGCGGCGTCTACGCCGTCCAGAGGATCATGTCGATCCCCGCGTCGGCCATCGCTGGTCGACCCGTTGCCTCCGGTCATGCCGTGTTCCCTCCCGGCAGTTTTCTGCGGTACTTCTGCGCACGCCCCCGAACGCATCTGACGTTATGAAACAGCAACCCTAGCGGTCGTATTCGAGCCAAGGCGTGCTCGGCGTTGAACTACTTGACCTATTTCGATCATAAATGCAAGGAAAAGGGACAGTTCGCCCTGAATCGATGGGTTCCTGGTGCATAATCCATACACCGACTATGCGCACACGTCCTGTTCGGCCGTCCGTCCGGTCACCGTCACCAGCGGACCCCCGGGCCCCGCGGACGCCGCGGCGGCCGGGGCGGTCGACTCCGCGGAAACCGGCGCGACGATCCCTGCCGCAGTGCCCGGCGACGTGCTCGCACTGTCGGCGCCTGACGTTCCCGCCGAGGCGGCAGGGGAGACAGGGCTCCCCGTGGCCGACGGGGAAACAGAATCGGACGGTACGGGCTTGTTCTTCGAACCGGAACCGGATGTGGGCGTCGCGGAGGACCCCGACCCCGGCGGCAGCGAGGCCGACGGATTGACCTGCACGCTGCCACCGGGCGTGCCGGGGGCGTCGCCGACCTGGACGCGGTCGTAGCGGATCGCCTCGAACAGCTTGTCCGCCCCGGGCTGCACCAGTTCGTCCCGGTCCCTGTCGAAGCGGTTCGGCTGCCGCGGCACCGTCAGGAACGCGGTCTTGCTCTCCGGGATGTCCCGCATCGTCTCGACCAGGTTCATCAGCTTCTTCACCGAGTTCAGGCCCGGGTCGGTGGTCAGTGACCGGGTGGCGGCGTCGGCGACCCGGTACAGCGCCGGGCCGTTGGTCAGCATGTTCTGCTTCTTGACCTTCTTCACCAGCGAGGCCAGGAACTTCTGCTGACGGGTCATCCGCTGTGTGTCGCTGCCGTCGTCCAGGCTTTCGCGGGCGCGGACGTACGACAGGGAGTCCTCCCCGTTGAGCTTCTGCCGGCCGGCCGGGAGGTCGAGCTTGGAATGCGTGTCCTTGACCGCCTTGGGGAGGCACACCTCGACACCGTCGACCGCGTCGACGATGTTCTTGAAGCCGGTGAAGTCGACGACCATGTGGTGGTCGATGTGGACGTTCGTCATCTGCTCGACCGTCTTGACGGCGCAGGCCGAACCGCCGATCTCGAAGGCCGAGTTGAACATGCCCTTGTACGGACGCGAGTTCGGCTGTCCGTCGCGGACACAGGAGGGGAGGTTCACCACCAGGTCGCGCGGGATGCTCACAGCGACCGACGACTCCCGGTCCGCGGCGATGTGCAGCAGGATCGTAGTGTCCGAGCGCTGGGTCCCCTCGCCGACGTCGCCGTACTCCTTGTTCGCCCCGTCGCGGTTGTCCGAGCCCATCAGCAGGACGTTTATCGCATCGTGCGCGGCCGGGACCACCGGCGGCCGGGTCGGGCCCAGCTTCTGGACGATGTCCTCGGTGGTGATGTTCGCGTCGAGCTTCCGGTAGAGCACGTATCCGGTCACCCCGGTGGCGATCAGGCCGAGGACGAGCGTCACAGAGACGCCGACGGCGACCCGTTTAAAGATCTTGCGGCGCCGCGAGGGCATGCTGATGAGAGGGCTCTCGTTCGCGGGGGTGCCGTCGGGGGTCGCCCCGGATTCGCCCCGTGTGTTTTCGCTGACCACGTGTCCGCTTTCTTCCGGTCCCGGATGGCAGGTGGATCCGGTGGATCCGGCAGGTTCGCAGGCGGGCCGGTGTGCCGGCCCGGCGTTCCACTCTCGGGTCAGACGTACCTGACGGCGTGGGAGTTGCACCGGCCGACACGCTTGTGACGCACGTCATACATACTGATGGTGGTATGTCCGGGAAAGCCTTCGGCTGCGTCCGAGGGGCACGGTACCGTGCGCCCCGGCGGGAGTCGCGGACGGGGACTCGCCAGACAGGACGGTTGCCGCTGGAAGGTGACCGGCGTCATGCCGCCCGGTACGGCCCCGAAGCCCGGTGCGGCCCCGGAGCCAGACGCGGTCCGCGTCGCGGAGCCCGCCCGCCCGCCAGCAGGATCAACAGTGCGGCCCGGTGCCGGTGTCCCCGGTACGGCTCAAGGAGTTCCAGCATCCCGGCGTCGTCGACCGGTGTGCCGGTCAGCGCGTATCCGATGTGTTTGGCCAGGTGCAGGTCCCCGACCGACAGGGCGTCAGCTGACCCGTGCGATCGCTGCATGGTCTCCGCGCAGGTCCAGACCCCGATGCCGGGCAGTGATTTCATCCGCTCGGCGGCTTCGGCGTCGGGGAATCCGGCCGTACGGTCCAGACCGGCCGCCGCACGGGCGGCCCGGATGACCGTCTGCGCCCGGTGGTCGTCCACCCCGGCCCCGCGCCACTCCCAGGACGGGATCCCCGCCCACACCGACGGCTCGGGCGGCACCCGCAGGCCCTCGGGCGAGGGCCCGGGGGCGGGTGTTCCGTATGTCTTGAGGAACCGCCGGTAGGCGGCCCGCGCCTCGATGACGGTCACCCTTTGTTCGAGGATCGACGGGACGAGTGCCGAGAAGACCAGGTTCGTCCGCGGCAGCCGCAGGCCGCGGTTTGCCTTTGCGGCTTCCCGTACAAGATCGTGATGGGTGGTGAAGGTGTCAGGGTCGTCCCGCGCCCCGAGCAGGTCCGGGATCCCGTCCAACTGCCAGGCCGCACCGGGGCCCCAGGCGGAGGCTTCGATCTCGGCGCCGCCCGGGACGACGGCGACCCGCAGCGCGCAGGGCCCGTCAGGAGTGCGCGAAGCCTGCCACACCGCGCCGTCCGCGCCGGTCCGGAAGGTCGGATCGCTGTGCCCGCGCCGCAACTGACCCAGCGTCCGCCGGACGTCCAGTTCGAAGCCGGGACGCCAGTTGCGGGAAAGGTGCGGTTCCACCCGTTACCTCCCTGATCGCGGCCGACTCCGGCAACGCTACCCGACCCCCCGGGAGCCGTTCGTACGGTTAGCGCATTGTCACGCTGAGCAGACTTCCCACTATGCGGGTCATGGTGTTCGGCACATATGACACGGCCATCCACCCGAGGGCGGGCATCCTCACCGAGGGTCTGCGACGGCAGGGCGTCGACGTGGTGACGTGCAATGTCCCCCTGGGACAGCACGACGCCGGGCCGACCCGGCCGCCCCGGCCAGGGGCGGGGGTCCCCCGAGCACGCGTCCGGCACGCCCGCTGCCTCGCCGAGCTGGCCGGCAAGGCCCGCCGCGCCCCGCACCCCGACGTGGTCCTGTGCGGCTACCAGGGCCGACTCGACATCCAGCTGGCCCGCCGGCTGTTCCGCGGCGTCCCCCTGGCCATCGACCACCTGGAGACCGTCGAGGACTACGCGGACCGCATCGGCGAGACCCGGCAGGCGTCCCTGCGTTCGGCCGCCCGGATCGAAGCCGCCGCCCTCAACGCCGCCGACCTCCTGGTCGTGGACACCGAGGAACACCGCCGGATCCTGCGCGAAGCCGACCGGGACCGCGCCGTCGTGGTGCCCATCGGCGCGGCCCGGACCTGGTTCGACGCCGGGCACGACGTCCTGACCCCGGAGCGTGCCCGCGGACGGACCGGCACCGCCCGGCCGCTGCGTGTCATCTCCTTCGGCTACTACTCACCCGTCCAGGGAGCGCCCGTCATCGGTGAAGCCCTGCGGCGCCTGGACGGCTTCCCACTGTCGGTGACGATGATCGGCCGCGGCCTGGAACTGGCCCGCACCCGCGAACTGGTCGGCGACACCGCCCAGGTCACCTGGCACCCGTGGATCCCCGAAGCGGAACTGCCCGCCCTGGTCGCGGACCACGACGTCGCGCTGGGCATCTTCGGCACCGACTCCAAAGCACTGCGCCTGGTCCCCAACAAGGTCTTCCAGTCCGCCGCGGCCGGGTGCGCCGTCGTCACCTCCGACACGACCCCGCAGCGCCGGCTCCTGGACAAGTCGGCGCTGCTGACCACCCCGGGCGACCCGGAGGCGCTCGCCGACGCACTGCGCCGCCTGGTGACCCACCCGTCGGAGGTGGAGCGGATGCGGTCCGCGGCCCTGGCGCTCGCCCAGGAGCGGTTCACCCCCACAGCGGTGGTGGAGCCGCTGGTCGACAGGCTGAGCCGACTCGTCGCCGAGCACGCGAAGAAGAGATAACAGCAGGTCGTACGGAGACCAGGAAGGCGATGGCGATGGCGATGGCGGTGGCGATGGCGATGGCGGTGGCGATGGCGGTGGCGATGGCGGTGGCGTGGACCGGTGGCGGCCGGGGACCTAAGACATCAGCTGCTGGACGGCCTGACGGATCTCCGGGAGCCGGTCGTACAGCAGCTGCCCCGGGCACTCGGTCGCGAATGCGTCCCGGTGCCCGGAGACGACATCGAAACTGTGGTCGGTGCCGCTCTGGTACCGGCTGCCGCTGTCGCCTGACGTCAACGTGACATTGCCGAGCGGGTTCCGCCCGTACATGCCCAGTTTCCAGGCGACGACCTGCTCCAGACCCTTGAGCATCTCCTCCGGCGGACCGGTCTTGGAGTAGGTGCCCAGCGCGGCCACACCCATGGTGTTGGTGTTGAACCCGAGCGTGTGCGCGCCGAGCACCGGCTTGTCCACCCCGCCGGCCCGGCCCTCGAAGATGGTTCCGCACTTGTCGACGACGAAGTTGTAGCCGAAGTCCGCCCAGCCGTTGCTCTTGACGTGGTACCGGTAGATCGCCCGCAGCACCGTCGGGGTCTCGGCGCACGAGTAGCCGTTCCCGTCGGCGGTGTGGTGGATGAAGGCAGCCTTGACGGTGCTTGTGTACTTCAGGCCCCGGTCCCGCAGGTCCTCGTCCGCGCCCCACCCCGCCCGGCTGACGATCGGCGGCCGGGGGGCACTGGGCGCCGCGGTGTGCACCCACGGCGGCGGCTCGGCCTCCCGGCCGCGCGCGCCCTTGACGCCGGGGCCCGGGTCGACGAGTTCCAGGCGCAGGTCCTGCGGCGCGCTGCCGGAGTTCACCAGGACCTTCACCTGGACGCCGTCGGACCGTCCGGTCCACAGGGGGTCGGTGCCGCCGCGCAGCTCCTTCCGTACGGATTCGGAGATTTCGGGGGTGTCCGAAGAAGCGTGCAGGGCGGACCAGCCGGTCCACCGGCCGCCGCTCCTCGTGCGGACCAGGACCTCCACGTCGTACCGCCCGCGCGGATCCGACCAGGTGACCCCGAGCAGTGAGAACGGCCGGACGGCGCGCGGCGCGGTCTCCGCGACCGTCCGGTCGTCCGCCGGGCCGACGCTCCGGCCGCGCCCCGGACCGGTCCCGGACAGCGGGAGGGTGTGGGTGGTCCCTGACGGACCGACAGCGGCGGACGCGACCTGAGTCATGTCGAGGTACGGCGTGGTGACCATCGAGATTGTGGCGACGGTCAGCAGCGAAACAGTCTTCCAGCGCAGGCGCACAAGCGCTCCCCTGAGTTCGTCCGGTGGATGCGCTGGTGCTTGTGCCCTGGACAACGCCCTGAATATCAATAAATGTACTAATTGCTCCATTTGAGGATGGAGGCCGACTCGTACGCTGGACCCATGTCCGTCACGCCTGTCGACCAACTGCGCGCGGCCCTCGCCGCCGACGCCTCCCGCCCGTTCACCACCTTCTACGACGACGCGACCGCTGAGCGCGTCGAACTGTCGGTCGCCACCTTCGACAACTGGGTGGCCAAGACAGCCAACCTGCTCCAGGACGACCTGTCCGCCGAACCCGGACAGCGGCTCGCACTGCTGCTCCCGGCGCACTGGCAGACCCAGGTGTGGCTGCTCGCCGCGTGGTCGGTCGGCCTGACCGTGGCAGTCCAGGGCGACCCCGCGGACGCGGACATCGTGGTCACCGGACCCGACACCCTGGACGCGGCCCGGACCTGCCCGGGTGAGCGGGTCGCGCTCGCGCTGCGCCCGATGGGCGGCAGGTTCCCGCAGCCGCCCGAGGGTTTCCTGGACTACGGAGCCGAAGTCGCCGCACACGGGGACCGGTTCGCCGCGTACGTCCCGCCGTCGGCCGCGGACCCCGCCCTGGTGGTCGACGGCCGGACGTTCACCGCCGCCGAGACGGCCGAAGAGGGCCGCAAAGCCGCGGCGGACTTCGGCCTGGCGGCGGGCGACCGGATCCTCACCGATCTGCCGTTCACTCAGATGAGTGGTCTTCACGCGGGACTGCTCGCCCCGCTGGCCGCCGCTGTTCCCGTTGTCGTGTGCCGCCACCTGGACAGATCCCTCCTTGAACGGCGCAAGGAGATGGAACACGTGTCACGCGCGGTCACTCGTTCCATGGAATAGAACGCCATAACAGCGGGCAAGCCGGGCTTTCATCGTTACCGTAAGCGGCCGTGGAACGTTCTGGATCTAGGACGCTCTTGACCGCGTGGCCGTTCCGGCGGGCGGTCACCGTGACGGGGGCGTGGACTGCGAGGGCTCCAGCAATGGTCACGAGGTACTCCCCACCCGCCGGACCGGGGGCTGGACGCCAGGTCGCCGCCGCCCGCCGCCCTGACCCACACAGCCCCCGGGGCGCGGCCGGGGCCAGCCTGTCGGCCGGCGGCCGGGCCACGGCCCGTAAGAACCGCAAGCGCCAGGACCGGCGGCGCAAGGTAATCCTGCCGGTCGTCGGCGGCCTGGTGCTGCTGCTCGTGGTCGTCGGCGGCGGTGTCTGGTACGCCTACGCGCTGCTGAACGGCAACCTCAAGTCCGACAAGGTCGACGACAAGCTCAGCCGGGAACGCCCGGTGGCCACCGGCGGCCTCAACCTGCTGGTGATCGGCTCGGACTCCCGGGCCGGAGCCAACCGCAGCCTGGGCGCGGGGAGCGCCGACGGTACCGAGCGCTCGGACACCGTCCTGCTCGTCCACCTCGCAGAGGGACGCAAACGCGCGGTCGTGATGAGCATCCCCCGCGACCTGCGGGTGACGATCCCGCCCTGCGTACGCAAGGACGGCACCCGGTCGCTGCCGCAGGAGCGGGCGACGTTCAACGCGGCGTTCCAGCTCGCCGGCCCGGCCTGCACCCGCAACACCGTGGAGAAGCTGACGGGCATCCGGATCGACCACCACATCATCGTGGACTTCTCGGGCTTCAAGGGGATGGTCGACGCGGTGGACGGCGTCGAAGTCTGCCTGCCCAAGGCGGTGGAGGACCCGCACAGCGACATCCACTTCAAAGCGGGCACGCAGACCGTCCGCGGCAAGCAGGCGCTCGACTACGTACGGCTGCGGCACGACGAGACCATCGGCGGGGACGGCAGCGACCTCAGCCGGATCAAGCGCCAGCAGGCTTTCGTCGGCTCCCTGGCGAAGAAGATCAGGAGCAGCGGGACGATGAACAACCCGGCCCGGATGTTCGCCCTCGCCGACGCGCTGACCAAGTCCATCCGCACCGACGAACACCTCAACTCGGTCACCGACCTGGTCGACCTGGGCCGCAGCCTGCAGGGGATGGGCACCTCCGACATCGTCTTCGCGGGCATCCCGGTGGTCGACGCCGTCGGCGCGAACGGCAAGGTCACCGGGCGGGTCGACCTGATCCAGCCGAACTCCGACCGGTTGTTCGAGGCCGTCAACAAGGACCTGCCGGTCGGGAAGCAGGCCAAGCCGCCGGCCCCGGAGACACCGGCACCCGGCGGAGCGGAACCCGGTCCGGCTCCGGGCAGGGGTTCCGGAATGCCGACGCCGGCCGCCGTGCAGCCCGCTGCGGCGCCCCCGCCGGTGAATGTGCTGACCCGCGACGCCGACCAGGACCTCTGCAATGTGAACTGACACTGTCTGAACCGAGGCCGGTCCCGGACCGTGCGCCTAGGGCCTGTTCTGGGTTTCCCGCAGGCGCCGCCTGGCACCGCCCACGCGGACCACTGCGTCGGCGCTCCCGCCGTTGTGTACGGGACACCGTGTCCCAGAACTCAGCGGACTTCGATAAAGGCTTCCGCGCTGCGCTCCGGGCGCTCCCGGGGCGACCCGGCCGGGTGGCCCACGGCGATCGCCCCCATCGGGTCCCAGTCGGCAGGCAGGTCCAGCGCCTCCCGTACGACGGCCGGGCAGAACATCGTGGACGACACCCACGCCGAACCCAGGCCCTCCGCGGTCAGTCCGAGGAGCAGGTTCTGCACCCCGGCGCCCGCCGAGACCACGAACATCTCCCGCTCGGCGGCCGACCGCAGCGCGTCCGGATAGGCGTGTGTCCCGCCGGTGGTCACCAGGCAGGGCACGATCAGGTACGGCGCGGCGTACAGCACGTCGCCCCGCTTGACCCGTTTCGTGATCCAGTCTTCCGTACGACCGTCCCCACGCAGGTCGGACACCCACGCGTCGCGCATCGCGTCCAGCAGGACCTTGCGCGAACCGGCGCTTTCCAGCAGCACGAACCGCCACGGCACGGTGTGGTGCGGGGCCGGTGCGGTGATCGCGGCGTCGACCGCCCGGCGGACGGCCGGACCGTCCACCGGCTCGTCGGTGAAGGCCCGGACGGTGCGCCGCGCGGTGATCGCCCCGTGCGCGCCCTCCCGCAGGGCTTCGGCGGTCCCGAGCCGGAACAGGTCCTCCTGCGAATCGCGGACCAGCGGCCGTACGCCGTCACCGTCAGCCTCGGTCACCAGCGCGCCCAGACCGCGCACCACCGCGACCGGCACCCCGTCGGCCTTGCCCTTGACCAGCTCGGCGGCCGAAGCCAGTTCGTCCACGACCGCGGTGACCGTGACGGCGAGCTCATTGCCGTGGGTGTCCGTGCGGCCCCGGTGGTCGTCCACCGCGTCGAGGCCGGCGACACCGATGGCCACGTCGGTAAGTCCGTTCCGCCAAGGCCGCCCGAAAGTGTCGCTGACCACGACGCCGACCCGTACGCCCTGACGTTCCCTCAGCTGCGCCCGCATCCTGCGGGCCGACGCGTCGGAGTCCTCGGGGAGCAGCAGTATCGTGCCCGGCGTCGTGTTGGAGGCGTCCACTCCGGCCGCGGCCATGACAAAGCCGTTGCGGTTCTGCACGATCCGGGTGCGGCCCTTGGTGGCGACGACCCGGACCGTCTCCGCGGTGATGGCGTCCTCGCGGTCGGCCCCTTGGCGGATGCGGCCTTCGGCCTTACTGATGATCTTCGAGGTGACGACGAGGATGTCGCCGTCGCGCAGTTCCACGGCTTCGGCGATCAGTGCTGCGAGGTCCGCGCCCGGCTCCACTTCCGGGAGCCCGGGAACGGCGATGACCTCGTACGAGCGGTTCACCCGCGTACTTCTTCCGCCAAAGCCAGCGCGGCACGCGCCATCTCGGCCGTCGCGTCGACATCCGTCATCAGCAGCGGCACCGCGCGGCAGGCGATGCCGCCCGCCTCGACCGCGCCGACCACGTCGGCGTCCTGACTGTCCACCAGCCAGCCGTCGAGCAGCTCAGAGCCGTAGTTGAGCGCGACCGCCTGGGCGGTGGCCTCGACGCCGACGGCCGCGAGGACCTTGTCGGCCATGCCGCGCACGGGCGCGCCACCGATGATCGGCGACAGTCCGACGACCGGTGCGGACGCCTTCGCGACGGCCTCCCGGATTCCAGGCACACCCAGGATCGTACCGATGCTGACCACCGGGTTCGACGGCGGGAAGATGATCACGTCGGCTCCGGCGATGGCCTCCAGGACGCCTGGGGCGGGCCTGGCCGTGTCACTGCCGACCGCGAGGATCGCCTGTGCGTCCACCGATGCGTGCAGCCGGACCCAGTACTCCTGGAAGTGGACGGTCTTCTTCCCGCTGGGCGCCGCCGGGTCGGCGAGGACGACGTGTGTCTCGACCCGGTCGTCGGACATCGGGATCAGCCGCACCCCCGGCTTCCACCGGTCGCACAGTGCTTCGGTGACCGCGCTGAGCGGATAACCCGCGCCGAGCATCTGCGTCCGGACGATGTGCGTGGCGAAGTCCCGGTCGCCGAGCCCGAACCACTCGGGCCCGACCCCGTACGCGGCCATCTCGGACTTGATACTCCAGGTCTCGTCGCGGCGACCCCACCCCTGTTCCTCGTTGATGCCTTCACCAAGGGTGTACATCACGGTGTCCAGGTCCGGACAGATCTTCAGTCCGAACAGGTGGATGTCGTCGGCGGTGTTCCCGATGACGGTGATGTCCGAGCCCGGTGCCGCTGCCTTGAGGCCGCGCAGGAAACGGGCGCCCCCGATTCCTCCGGCCAGTACCACGATGCGCATGGGCGTCAGTGTCCCAGAGCCGCCACGCGCACTCGTGCGGGAGTGCCCCCGTACATCGTCATGGTGGTCAGCCGCGTGGCGTAGACGTGCACACTGACGGCGGGTTCGGTACCCATATTGGTCATTTCATGGACATACGACGGAGCGAACACCCGGACCGGACCCGGTGTGAGACTGCGCTCACGGCGCAGCCTGTCGGCTACTGCGTACGAACGCTCGTGCAGTTCGCCGGACACCACGGTGAAGACACCCGAGGTATCACCGTGGTCGTGCAGGCCCGAACCCTGGCCGGGCAGCCAGCTGAGCAGCCACACCTCGTGGTCGTCGGCGACGGCCAGGCGCTTGTACCAGCGGGTGACCGGGTCGTACTCGACCTCGGCCAGCTGTTCGGCCGCCTCGGCCGCGTAACGCCGGACCAGACCGGCCAGGGTGCCCACGGTGGGACGCAGCACGGGGGCGGCGCCGGCGATCAGCGCGGGATCGGCGGCCAGCAGGTCGCCGGCGATGTAGATGTCGTTCGACACGGGAGTCCTCTGTCGGGGGAGGGCCGCCGGGCCGCGCACCCGGGAGGGAGCGGGCGGCCGGGGCCGCGGCAGACACAGAAAAAAGAGAAGACGCGAACAGGGGAGCGAAGGGTGCGCCGCCAGGCCTGATCGCTAAGGAAAACGACCCCAGCTGATCGCCGGATCGGCGGCGACGCGTTCGGCGGGGTTGTGCGGGCCGGTCAGCAGCCGGGGCGACAACACTCCGGGCGACGGCGACAGCCCGGAACGGCGGCGGAGCCGCAACAACGCACAGCGGACACCCTGCGGCGGTCGACGGACCGGCTCGGGACCAGGATGCTGTGTGCGGACATGACAAAAAGAACAGCGGACCGTGGTGGTCCTTGTCAACCTGGACCGGTCCGGAGTCCGGCATGTGGTGGCCGTACTCGCTGGATCGGGTGAACTTTTGACGTTCGTCGGGGCGTCGGGGTTGGATTTGACCCCCTGCGGGGCAGCCGATTTCCGATCCGGACGCTTTGCCGTTCCCAGGTCGGTTGCCGTCACGGGGCCGTGCAGGGAAGCGCAAACGACGGTCCGGGTTCCGGCAACGGCCCGCCGGGATCCGCCAGAACCGGTCGGGTCCGCCCCGTGCAGATCGTCTCCGGTGGTCGCATCGACGTCCCCACCTGCGGGAACCGTTCGCCTTTCATGATCGTCGCATCATTACGGGACGGTCTCGGCAGACCGGACCGAACAGGCGCCCCCAGGGTGAGTCGGATCATCGGCCTCGGGGGGTGAAAGTACGGTCGAAGTCCGGTGCGGGATATTTGTCCGGTTGCGTAGGCTTTTCCCGCCTGCTTGGTCCCGGGGGGTGAATCCCCGTCCTAATAGCAGAGCGCGGCTTGACGCCACGACAGCGACGCGCTTGTAATTTCACACATGTCGTCAACCGTTACCGGTAACGGCTGTATTACGGGGAAGCAAAAACGGGTGAAGGAGGCCACGCGATGGGCGAGCTTTTGCAGCTGCTGCTCACGGACGTCGAGGAAGAGCTCAGCTGGCAGGAGCGCGCACTGTGCGCGCAGACCGACCCCGAGTCCTTCTTTCCGGAGAAGGGCGGATCCACTCGGGAAGCCAAGAAGGTCTGCCTGGCCTGCGAGGTCCGCGACGAGTGCCTGGAATACGCACTCGCCAACGATGAGCGCTTCGGGATCTGGGGCGGCCTGAGCGAGCGTGAGCGCAGGCGCCTGAAGAAGGCCGCGGTGTAGCCCACGGGGCGTGGCTCCGGTTACCCCGTTGGCGCTGAGTCCCCGTCGCGTAGGGTGAGGGCCCTTCCATCCGGTCCATCCGGCCGCCAGCCGGGTGAACCTTGAACCGCCGCCTACGCCCCGGGGTCCACAGCGTCGATGAGTTACCTCCCAGCACCGCCGGCGTTTCCCCGGCATGTCGTCACCGCGGTCCTCGTCGCACATGACGGCGCCCGCTGGTTGCCGACCACCGTCAACGCCCTGGTGAACCAGCAACGACCGGTCCAGCGAGTCATGGCTGTCGACACCGGCAGCACCGACGACAGCGCGCAACTCCTGCGCGACAGCCTCGGCACCGGAGCCGTGGTCAGCGCCGGTCGCGGCGACGGCTTCGGCGACGCGGTCGACCAGGCACTGCGCGCCGCGCCGCCGCTCGACCCGGCCACCCTTCCGTACGCGATCGACGTGCAGTACTCCGACGGCCGGGACGACCCACTGGGCCGTACCGAAGTCGTCGAATGGCTCTGGCTCCTGCACGACGACAGTGAGCCGGACCCGGACGCCCTGCACCACCTCCTGCGCGCCGCCGACGAACTGCCCAGCGTGGCCGTCCTCGGCCCGAAACTCCGTGGCTGGTACGACCGCCGCCAGCTCCTGGAGGTCGGCACCTCCATCGCGCGCAGCGGCCGCCGCTGGACCGGGCTCGAACGCCGCGAGCAGGACCAGGGCCAGCACGACCAGGTCCGCGGAGTCCTGTCGGTCAGCACCGCGGGCATGCTCGTCCGCCGCGACGTCTTCGAACGCCTCGGCGGCTTCGACCCCGCACTCCCGCTGTCCCGCGACGACACCGACTTCGGCTGGCGCGTCAACGCCGCCGGACACCGCGTCGTCGTCGTCCCCGACGCCGCAGTCCAGCACGCCGAGGCGGCCACCCGCGACCGCCGCCCCATCGACGCCGCCGGCGGGGCCCGCCCGCACCGCGTCGACCGGGCCGGCGCCACGTACACCCTCCTGGCCAACGTGCCGGGCCGCGCGCTGGCGATGACGTACCTCCGGCTGTTCTTCGGCTGCGTCCTGCGCAGCCTCGGCTACCTGGTCGGCAAACTGCCGGGCCTGGCCGTCGACGAACTGCTCGGCACCATGTCCGTCCTCGCCAAGCCGGGCAAGGTGTTCGGCGGCCGGTCCGCACGGGCCAAGACCAACGTCATGGACAGCCGGGACTTCCCCGACCTGTTCCCGACCCGGGGCGCGACGCTCCGCCAGGCCGTCGACCAGATGTTCAGCTCGCTGAGCGGGCGCACCGAGCCGGAGGTCACCTCCCGCCGGGCCCGCGCCGTCGAATCAGGGCCGGGGTCCGAGGACTCCGACTCGCTCGACTCCGGCGGCTCCGGGCGGCTGCGCGCCATGCTGCGCCGCCCCGGACTGCTGCTCACCGCGGGCCTGGTGCTCACCACCCTGATCGCCGCCCGCGGACTGCTCGGCGGCGGCATCCTCACCGGCGGGGCCCTGCTGCCCGCGCCGGCGGGCGCCTCCGACCTGTGGCACAGCTACACCGAGAGCTGGCACGGGGTCGGCCTGGGCAGTGACACCACAGCCCCGCCGTACCTCGCCTTCCTCGCACTGGTCGCCACCGTGCTGCTCGGCAAGGCCGGGGCCGCGGTGACCTTCCTGCTGCTCGGCAGTGTGCCGCTGGCCGGGATCAGCGCTTACCTGGCGGGACGCCGGTTCGTCCCCAACAAGATCATCCGAGCTTGGGGGGCGGCGGCGTACGCCCTGCTCCCCGTCGCGACCGGAGCCATCGCGGCCGGGCGGCTGGGCACCGCGGTAGTTCTGATACTGCTGCCGATGCTGGGCCGTGCCGCCGTGTCCGCACTCGGCGTCGGCGGATCGGCACCGAGCTTCCGCGGCGCCTTCGCCACCGGCCTCGCCCTCGCGGCCGGAACCGCGTTCGTCCCGCTCCTGTGGCCCGTCGCGCTGTTCCTCACCGTTGTCGCGCTCGCGCTGGCCTACACCACCCGCGCCGTGACGCCCCCCCCGGCACCTGGCGAACCACGGAAGAGCCCGCGCGACAAGTGGCTGCCGGTGCGGGTGCTCATCTCCCTGCTCACCCCCGCCGTGCTGCTGTTCCCGTGGAGCGGCTCGCTGCTCACCGACCCGAAGCTGTTCCTGCTCGAACCCGGGCTGTCCACTGCGGGGCTGGTCGAACCCGACCCCGGGCCGTTCGGGCTGCTCCTGGTCGACCCGGGCGGCCCCGGCACCATCCCGGGCTGGCTCGGCGTCGGGCTGCTGCTCGCAGCCCTGGCCGCGCTACTGCGCGACTCGCGCCGCCGGGCCGTCCTGACCGCCTGGGCGGTGGCCCTCACCGGGCTGCTGGTCGGCGCGCTGGCCAGCCGCGTCGAGGTCACCTCCACCACCGGCGCATCCGTCCCGGCCTGGCCGGGCCTGGCCGCCGCCCTCGTCGGCATCGGCTACGTGGCCGCCGCCGTGATCGGCGCGGAGGACGCGAGAGAGCGGGTCGCCGCGATCAGCTTCGGCTGGCGTCAGCCGGTCGCCGTCGTGGTCGCCGCGCTCGCCGCGCTCGCCCCGGTCGCCGCCGGACTGTGGTGGATGGCGGCAGGTGCCGACGGGCCGCTGGAGCGCCGCTCGCCCGTCCAGGTCCCAGCTTTCATCGCGGCGGACACCGACCCGCGCACGCTCGTACTGAGCGAGCAGAAGGACGGCACGCTGGCCTACACGGTCGCCCGCGACGGCGGCCTGACCCTCGGCGACGCCGATGTCGCGGGCACTGAGGGCTACAACAAGCTCGACGCCTACCTCGGAGCGCTCGTCTCCGGCTCCGGCGGTGCCGACGCGCGCGGCCTGGCCGGCTTCGGCGTGCGCTTCGTGCTGCTCAAGCCGCCGATCCGGGCCGAACTGGTCGACCGACTCGACGGCACCCCGGGGCTGACGCACGTCAGCGACGACAACGGCACGGTCGTGTGGCGGCTCGGCTACCCGGCCGGGCGCGTCACCGTGCAGAACGCCGACGGAACGCTCGTCCCGCTGCCGTCCGACCACGGCATCGTCCGGGCCGTCATCCCGCCCGGCGCGGAAGGCCGCGTGCTGCGGCTCGCCGAAGCCACGGGCGACGGCTGGCAGGCCACGCTCAACGGTAAGAAACTGACCCGCCAGACCCTCGACGGCTGGGCCCAGGGCTTCACACTGCCCGCCGGGGGCGGGAAACTCGTCGTCGAATACGACGGCGGCTTCCGTGGTCTGTGGACCGGCGCGCAGTGCCTGCTGTTGTTCGTCGTTGTCATCCTGGCCCTGCCGGGCCGTCGCCGCGGCAACGACGACGAGCCGCTGACTTCGTCAGCTCCCGAGCCGGAGAGCGCTAACGCCGAGTCGGCGTCCGCAGGGGAGGGCACCGGCCGTCGTGGCCGTCGTGCCCGTTCCGAAGGCGGGGTGACCCCGGCCGAAGGCACGCCCGCCGCCGAGCCGCCGACTCCGCCAGCCCCCCAGGCGGAACCCGGGCACGCACCCGCTGACCAGTACGCCCAGCCCCAGCTTCCGGCCGACAGCTGGCCGGAGCAGCCGTACGACACCGGGCAGCAACCGCAGCCCGGCTACGGCCGGGACGAATACGCGCGCCCTTCGTACGACCAACCCTCGTACGACCAGGGCGGTTACGACCAGGGCGGTTCCGGACAGCACGCCTACGGCAGTGACCCGGCCGTGCCCGCGCAGCCGTCGTACGACCAGAACGGCTACGAGCAGCAGCAGTACCCGGCGTACGACCAGGGTGGATACGGGCAGACCGGCTACGACCCGGCCCAGCCACAGCCGGAGCAGCCACAGCAGGGCCAGCCGCAGTACGACCAGACCGGCCAGGCCGGTCAACCGGGCTACGAACAGGGTTACGACCAGGGATACGACCAGGGTTACGACCAGGTCCAGTACGACCAGTACATCCCGCAGCAGCCGTCGTACGACCCCGGGAACGCACCGGACCCCGAACACCCCCACGGTGACGAACCGTGGCGGACCACCCCTGGGAGGGGCCAGCAGTGAAGCGCACCACCCTCTCGCTGGCGGTCGTCGTCGCGATCCTCGCCGTACTCGCCGGAATCGCCACCCTGACCCGCCCCGATACCGCGGAAGCCGGGCAGAAGCACGCCCGTACGGTCCCGGTGCAGCGCACCGAAGTCGTCTGCCCGCAGATCAAGGACCAGCCGGGCGAAGCGCGGACCCTGGTCAACGCCATCGCCCCGGGTGCCGCCGGGGGCGGCGGCACCGACGGTGCCGCCGCCGTCGCGGAGATCGGTGACCGTGCCAAGGTCCGCGCCAAGGTCGAAGCCCCCGGCAAGCCGGCCGCCGCCGCCGCGGACAAGGCCGGCCTTCCGCCGCTCGTCGGCACCGCGACCGGGAACTTCGCACCGGGCTTCGCCGTCCAGGAGACCACTTTGATCTCCTCGGGCAACGGCCGCGGTCTGGCCGGGGTCGCCTGCAAGTCCCCGGGCGTGGACTCCTGGTTCGTCGGTACGTCGACCGCTGACGGGCGAAACGCCTACCTGCACCTGGCCAACAACAAGGACACTCCGGCCCAGGTCGACATCGAGGTGTACGGACCCGACGGCCGGATCGAGTCCGACGGCGGCCGCGGCGTGACACTCGCGCCGAACACCACGCAGAGCTTCCTGCTGCGCACGCTCACCCCGCAGCCGGTGCCGACGATCGCCGTGCACGTGGTGGCCCGGGTGGGGCGGGTGGCCGCCGACATAAGGGACGAGGGCGGCACGACCGGCACCGACTGGCTGCCGGTCGCCGGGGTCCCGGGGCGCAATCTGGTGGTGCCGGGCCTGCCCGCCGACGCAACGTCGGTGCAACTGGTGCTGGCGGTCCCCGGCGACGACGACACTGCCGTGCAGATCGAAGTGGCGGGGAAGAACAGCACGTTCAAGCCCGCCGGGAACGAGACAGTCCACGTGAAGGGCCGTCAGGTCCTCGCGGTGGACCTGGGGGCGCTCACCCAGGGCGAGGCGGGGGCGCTCAAGCTCACCGCCGACCGGGCCGACGTCCTGGCCGGTGTCCGGATCGTCAAGGGCACCGGGGACAAGACCGATTCGGCCTTCGTGGCCGCCACTCCGGCTCTGACCGGCCGTTCGGTGCTCGCGGACAACCCGACGGGCAAGGACATCGTCAGTACGGTCCTGTTGACCGCGCCGGGCGACAAGTCCGGGCGGGTCAGGCTCAGTGGTCTGGCCGCCACCGGCGAGCCGGCCGTCCAGGAGTTCGACGTGCCGGCCGGCACCACCGTGTCCGTGCCCGCGCCGGTCCCGGCCGGGTCCGCGACCTTCAGCCTGGTCGCGGAGCCGCAGCCGGGCTCGGGCCCGGTGTACGCGGCCCGCGTGATCGAGGAGAAGGTCGACAACATCCCGATGCTCACGGTCCAGGGCTTCGTCCCGGCGCAGGAGACCGCAGTGGTCCCCGACGTGCAGTCGGACGTCTCGGTGGTCGTGCCGCAGAAATAACATCAAGGCCTTCTCGTACGGAAGGGCTCCTACCGCGAGGTAGGAGCCCTTCCGTACGAGAAGACTTTTTCGCTGGCCGTCTAGCCGGGGTCGATTGCGTCCGGGTCCATACCGAGCAGGTCCGCGACGAACTCCACCAGGATCTCGTTCACCAGTTCTTCGAGCTCGGTGCGGCTCTTGGCCCGCAGCTCCAGCGGGCGGCGGTAGAGGATCACCGTGGCCGGCTTCCCCTCGGCACCCCCGGTGCCGGGCTCCCCGGGGGCCAGCTTGCCCAGCGGCACCGGCTCCTCGAAGGTGCGGTCGGCGTCCACCTCGGGCACGTCCATCACCGCGAAGCGGACCTTCTCCAGCTCCGGCCACTTCCGGGTGAGCCGGTCCACCGCGTCCGAGGCGAGGTCGTCGAACTTCTCCGAGCGACTCAGCGCGATCGGCACCGGACGCCGGGCCAGGGGCCCGCGCATGCCCCGGCCGTGGCGGTCGCGACGGCTGCGCGGACGGCCGTCGCGGGGGGTGGAGGCAGGCTGTTCGGGATGCACCTGATCGAGCCTAGAGCAACAGTCGACAGATCTCGCCGGACCGGGGAATCGGGGATGCGGTGCAGTGTGAGAGACGACACGTGATTTCCACCCGGGGTGTATACGGCCCGGTCGGGTGCTGCGTACGGTACCGTCCAACGTCGTGAGCCCTGTACGTCGCTGTTCGCGGACTGCGTGTGGCCGTCCCGCGGTCGCCACGCTGACGTACGTGTACGCCGATTCAACGGCCGTCCTGGGCCCGTTGGCTACCTACGCCGAACCCCACTGCTACGACCTCTGTGCCGTGCACTCGGAGCGCTTGACCGCTCCGCGCGGCTGGGATGTCCTGCGCCTGGCCCCCGATCCCGCAGCGGGCCGCCCCACCACCGACGACCTCGAAGCGCTGGCTGACGCGGTCCGCGAGGCCGCGCGCCCGCCGGCCCCGCCCTCGGCGGCCCCGCCCGAGCAGCGTCCGGGCCAGCCCGAGTCCGGCCGGCGCGGGCACCTGCGCGTCCTGCGGTCGCCGGACTCCTGACCGCCGGCCGTCCGGGCCGCTGAGCCAGGCCGGACGCTCAGTCGTACGAGGGATAGGGTTCGGGGCATCCGAAACCCGAATTACGACGAGGAGACCCCGGTGCGCGACCTCTCGCAGATCGTGAAGGCGTACGACGTGCGGGGCGTGGTCCCGGCACAACTGGACGCGGACACCGCCAAGGCGATCGGCGCGGCCTTCGCCAAGGTCACCGGAGCCCCGGCGGTCACCGTCGGCCGGGACATGCGCCCGTCCTCCCCTGAGCTGTCGCGCGCCTTCGCCGAAGGCGCGGCCTCCCAGGGTGTCGACGTCACCGAGATCGGCCTGGCCTCCACCGACCAGCTGTACTTCGCCAGTGGCAGCCTCGGGCTGCCGGGCGCGATGTTCACCGCGAGCCACAACCCGGCGCAGTACAACGGCATCAAGATGTGCCGCGCGGGCGCCGCGCCGGTCGGCCAGGACACCGGGCTCACCGAGATCCGCGACCTCGCCCAGGGCTACCTCGCCGACGGCCTGCCCGCGTTCGGCGGCACTCCCGGCGCCATCAAGCAGCAGGACCTCCTCGACGACTACGCGGCCTACCTCAAGGGCCTCGTGGACCTGACGGGATCCCGGCAACTCAAGGTTGTCGTCGACGCCGGGAACGGCATGGGCGGCCACACCGTCCCGGCGGTCCTGCGCGACCTGCCGCTGGAGATCGTGCCGTTGTACTTCGAGCTCGACGGCACCTTCCCGAACCACGAGGCCAACCCGCTCGACCCGAAGAACCTGGTCGACCTGCAGGCGAAGGTCCGCGAGACCGGTGCCGACATCGGCCTGGCCTTCGACGGCGACGCCGACCGGGTCTTCGTTGTGGACGAGCGCGGCGAGCCGGTCTCCCCGTCGATGATCGCGGCTCTCGTCGCGGTCCGTGAGCTGGCCAAGCACCCCGGCGGCACGGTCATCCACAACCTGATCACCTCGCAGACTGTCGCCGAGGTCGTCCGGGAGAACGGCGGCACGGCGGTCCGCACCCGGGTGGGGCACTCCTTCATCAAGGCGGAGATGGCCCGCACCGGCGCGATCTTCGGCGGTGAGCACTCCGCGCACTACTACTTCCGCGACTTCTGGAACGCCGACACCGGCATGCTCGCCGCGATGCACGTCCTGGCCGCCCTCGGCGAGCAGGCCGGCGAACTCTCCGCCCTGGTCGCCGGGTTCGACAGGTACGCAGCCTCCGGCGAGATCAACAGCGAGGTCGCCGACCAGCAGGCCGCCGCCGGCACCGTCCGGACGGCCTTCGCCGACCGGGCCGGCGTCACCGTCGACGACCTCGACGGCATGACTGTGACCGGTGACGGCTGGTGGTTCAACCTGCGGGCCTCCAACACCGAGCCGCTCCTGCGCCTGAATGTCGAAGCCGGCGAGCAGAAGACCATGGAAGCCCTGCGCGACGAGGTCCTCGCCTTGATCCGCGCCTGAGCCCGCGCAGGGGCCCGCACCTGATCAATACGTGATCTGTACGACAGGTTTCCCCAGCTGCAAGCCGCAACTGTGCTGTCCGCAGGGGGTTCCGCCTCGGTAATGTGGTGCGTCCCCCCGGGCCCGGGGGGACCGCCGCACCAACTTGGAGTAGCCGTGAGCACAGGCGACACCACGAAGATCGAACCGGCCCTCCTCTCGATCCTCGCCTGCCCGGTCTGCCACTCGGCGCTGCGCGAGGACCGCAACGACGCCGGCGTACCCGAGCTGGCCTGCGGCGACGCGGACTGCGGCCGGGTCTACCCGATCCGCGACGGCATCCCGGTCCTGCTCGCCGACGAGGCGCGCCGTACGGGCCACTCCTCTATTGACCCGGGGGGCGCCCCCCGGACCTCCCGGAACCACTGATGACTCCTTTCGACGAGGCACTGCTCGACGACTCCGCCCGGCTGGCCGCCGCCGACCCGCGGGGCGTCCTGCGTACCCTGGCCGCCGCCGGGGCCCAGGTCCGGCGGGCCGCCTGGACGGTCGCCGAGACTCCACTGTCCCGGGTGGACAGCGCTGACCGGCCGCGACTGTTCGCGGTCGCCGCCCCCGCCTCGTACGGGCCGCTGACCGGGGCCCTGCTGGCACTGGCTGGCCCCAAGACCCCGGTGCCGGTCGTGCCCGTCCACGGGGCGACCGTGCCCAACTGGCTCGGCCCCCTCGACCTGCTTGTCGTCGTCGGACGCACGGGCACCGAACCCGAGCAGACCGCCCTGGTCGAACAGGTGTGGCGGCGCGGCTGCGCGCTGGTTGTCATCGCCCCCGCCGACTCGCCGCTCGACCGGGCCGCCGAGCAGGCCCGCGCGATCCGGTTGCCGGTCAACGCGCTGGCCGAGCCGAGTCCTGGCACGGAGGCCCAGGACCGCCCGGGGGCGGCCTTCTGGCCGCTGCTGGCCGCGATCCTGGCGACCGCGCGCGCGTACGGTCTGCTGCCCGCGGAGGCCGCCGACCTCGAAGCGGTCGCCGACCGCCTCGATGAAGTGGTCACCCAGCTGCGGCCCACCGCCGACACCTATCTCAATCCGGCCAAGAGCCTGGCCGTCGAGCTGGCCGGAAGTGTCCCCGTGCTGTGGGGCGCCGACCCGGTAGCGGCGGTCGCCGCCGAGCGGTTCGCCCAGACCGTCACCGCGGTCGCGGGCCTGCCGGCGCTGCACGGCGCGCTCCCGTCGGCCGCGGCCGCCTCCGGTGCGCTGCTCGACGGACCCTTCACCCGGGCTGCCACGTCCGACGGGGACAAGACCGACTTCTTCCGCGACCGCGATGAGGACGAAGACGGCGTACGGCTCCGCCCGATGATCCTGACGACTGATGATTCCCGGAACACCCGGCAGCTCATCGATGCCGTCCAGCGCACCGCTGAGGAGGCCGGGCACCAGGTCCGCCTGCACACCGCCACCGGCGAGGGCCCGGCCGTGCGCCTGGCCCACCTGATCGCGCTGGGCGACCTGACGGCCGCGTACCTCGCGCTCGGCCACGGCACGGTCCCGAGCGGGCACGGCCCGTTCAGCACGTCCCAGGTCTTCGAAACCGGCATCTTCGGAGCCGGTGGCCGCTGACCATGGACCGTCTTGTCAACGAGATCCGGGCGTACGCCTGGGGCTCGACCACCGCGATCCCGGCGATCCTGGGCCTGCCCGCCACCGGCGAACCCCAGGCCGAACTCTGGATGGGCGCCCACCCCGGCACCCCGTCGCGCATCGACCGCGGTGCGGGCCTGCGCTCGCTGGCCGACGTCATCGCCGCCGACCCCGTCGGTGAACTCGGCATCGCCATCGCCGCCCGCTTCGGTGCGCGCCTGCCCTTCCTGCTCAAGGTGCTCGCGCCCGAACAGCCGTTGTCCCTCCAGGTGCACCCCGACACCGGGCAGGCCAGAGCCGGGTTCGCGGCCGAGGACGCCCTCGACATCCCCCTGGACGCACCCCACCGCAACTACAAAGACCGCTGCCACAAGCCGGAAATGGTGTGCGCGCTCGAGGACTTCGCGGTCCTGTGCGGCTTCCGGCCGATCGAGGCGACGGTCCGCCTGCTCGAACTGCTGGACGTCGGCTGCCTCAAGGAGTGGCAGGAGACCCTGCGCGACCGGCCGGACCACGACGGCCTGCGCGCCGTGGCCACCGGGATCTTCGGCATCCCGGTCGGACACCGTGGTGTCGTCGTCGCCGAGGTGGCCGAAGCCTGCCGCCGCGTCGCGGGCACCGACTCGGAGTTCGCCGCAGGCTGCGCGGTGGTCGCCGACCTGGCCGACCGCTACCCGGCCGACCTCGGCGTGGTCGCCGCGTTGCTGCTCAACCACCTGGTGTTGCGTCCGGGCGAGGCGATGTTCCTGCACGCCGGAGTCCCGCACGCCTACCTGCACGGTGTCGCGGTCGAGATCCTCGCGAACTCCGACAACGTGCTTCGCTGCGGCCTGACAGACAAGCACGTCGACGTGCCCGAACTGCTGCACGTCATGGCCTTCGACAGCAGCCCGGTCAAGATTTTGAATCCCGTACGGGCGGCAAGCGGCGAAGAGGTCTACCCGGCTCCGGTCGCCGACTTCCGGCTGTCGACGCTCACGGTCGGCCCGGACGACTCCCGGCGGCTCGAAACCGCCGTCCCGCAGATCTTGTGGTGTGCGGCGGGTACGGTCCTGGTAGCCGACAGTTCCGGCGCCGAAACGATCCTGCGACAGGGCGCTTCGCTCTACGCCGGGGCCGGATCACCGGAACTCACCCTGACTGGGGAAGGCCGGCTCTTCCGGGCGACGGTCCCTTCCTGAAGTCGGGCTCCAAGCGCGGGCGTCTGATGCCGGGCTCCAAGCGCGGGCGTCTTCCTCACATCTCCGTCGCTGCGCTCCGGGGCTGTTCGGCGCCGGAGCGTCGCCCGGTAAAACCGCGCCCTCCGGGCGCGCTCGGGACGCTTCGCGCCCTTGCTGTGCTGATGCCGGGCTCCAAGCGCGGGCGTCTTCCTCACATCTCCGTCGCTGCGCTCCGGGGCTGTTCGGCGCCCGAGCGTCGCCCGGTAAAACCGCGCCCTCCGGACGCGCTCGGGACGCTTCGCGCCCTTGCTGTGCTGATGCCGGGCTCCAAGCGCGGGCGTCTTCCTCACATCTCCGTCGCTGCGCTCCGGGGCTGTTCGGCGCCCGAGCGTCGCCCGGTAAAACCGCGCCCTCCGGACGCGCTCGGGACGCTTCGCGCCCTCGCCTCGTGGTAGGGCAGGCTGGGACGCTTCGCGCCCGGCGCGTTCGTGGCGTGGGTTTAGAGGCAAGTGCCACAATGAGCCGCCGCCGGACGGTGGCCACACAGGAACGGGGACGGACAGCCGAATGAGTGCAGGCGGCGGAAACAAGGCAATCGTGGCGGCACTGGCCGCCAACCTGGGCATCGCGGTGGCCAAGTTCACTGCATGGGCCTTCACCCAGTCCTCGTCCATGCTCGCCGAAGGCGTGCACTCGCTCGCCGACTCGGGCAACCAGGTGCTCCTACTCGTCGGCGGCAAGCGGGCCGCGCGGGAAGCGACCCCCCAACACCCGTTCGGGTACGGGCGGGAACGTTTCATCTACGGCTTCCTAGTCTCGATCATCCTGTTCTCCGTCGGTGGCATGTTCGCGCTGTACGAGGGCTTCACGAAGATCGCCAACCCGCACAAGATGGACAACTGGTACTGGGCCGTCGGCGTGCTGATCTTCGCGATCCTCCTGGAGAGCTACTCCTTCCGTACGGCGATCAAGGAGTCCAACGAGATCCGCGGCAACCTCACCTGGATCCAATTCATCCGCCGCGCGAAGACTCCGGAACTGCCGATCGTGCTCCTGGAGGACTTCGGCGCGCTGATCGGCCTGGTCCTCGCTCTGGGCGGCGTCAGCCTCGCGGTCGTCACCGACAACGGCGTGTGGGACGGCGTCGGAACCCTGTGCATCGGCATCCTGCTGATCCTCATCGCGATCGTCCTCGCCCTGGAGACCCGCAGCCTGCTGCTCGGCGAAGCCGCCGACATCGACACGGTCAAGGCCATCGAGACCGCCCTGGTCGACGGCACGAGCGTCCCGCGCCTCATCCACATGCGCACCCTGCACCTGGGCCCGGAGGAACTCCTCGTCGCCGCGAAGATCGCGGTCAACGACAGTGACACCGCCGCCGATGTCGCCCGTACGATCGATGAAGCCGAGGCGCGAGTCCGCGCCGCAGTCCCGATCGCCCGGGTCATCTACCTGGAGCCGGACATCTACAGCGAGCACGAAGCAGCCCGCGGAGCCGACTTGGCGGCCACTCCCGGGGGTCCTCCGCAGACGCACTGAGCTGCTAACGTCGGTCCCGAACCGCGTACAGCAGTCGCCCGCAGAGGGCGGTCGGTCACCGGCGGGGCAGCTTCCCCCGGGCCGAGGGCACAGAAGGCCTCCGACTGATGGCACGGGCCTGGAGCGTTTGCTCCGAGCGGATTTCCGCAGGTTGAGACCTGCCTGGAAACATTTCCGCGGGCCCGGCCGCCACAGCCCGACCACCTTTTTGCCCCCGCTGTAGGAGGACACCAGAATGTCCACGTTCACCGACTTCAAGGTCGCCGACCTCTCCCTGGCCGCGTACGGCCGCAAAGAGATCAACCTCGCCGAGCACGAGATGCCCGGCCTGATGTCGATCCGCAAGGAGTTCGCTCCTTCGCAGCCGCTGGTCGGCGCGCGCATCATGGGCTCGCTCCACATGACCGTGCAGACCGCCGTGCTCATCGAGACGCTCACCGCCCTCGGCGCCGACGTCCGCTGGGTCTCCTGCAACATCTTCTCCACCCAGGACCACGCCGCCGCCGCGATCGCGGTCGGCCCGAACGGAACCCCCGAAAACCCGCAGGGTGTCCCGGTGTTCGCCTGGAAGGGCGAAACTCTGGCGGAGTACTGGTGGTGCACCGAGCAGGCGCTCAACTGGCCCGGCCACGACGGCCCGAACATGATCCTCGACGACGGCGGCGACGCGACCCTGCTCGTTCACAAGGGCGTTGAGTTCGAGAAGGCCGGCGCTGTCCCCGCCGACGCCGAGGGCGACGCCGAGGAGTACGGCTACATCCTCGCGACGCTGCGCCGCAACCTGGTCGAGAGCCCCGGTAAGTGGACCGCGATGGCCCCCCACATCAAGGGTGTCACCGAGGAGACCACCACCGGTGTCCACCGGCTGTACGAGATGTTCAAGGAGGGCTCGCTGCTCTTCCCGGCCATCAACGTCAACGACTCGGTCACCAAGTCGAAGTTCGACAACAAGTACGGCTGCCGGCACTCGCTGATCGACGGCATCAACCGCGCCACTGACGTCCTCATCGGCGGCAAGGTCGCGGTCGTCTGCGGCTACGGCGACGTCGGCAAGGGCAGCGCGGAGTCGCTGCGCGGCCAGGGTGCCCGCGTCATCGTCACGGAGATCGACCCGATCTGCGCGCTCCAGGCGGCGATGGACGGTTTCCAGGTCGCCACTCTTGAGGACGTCGTCGAGACCGCCGACATCTTCATCACGACGACCGGCAACTTCAACATCATCATGGCTTCGCACATGAAGCGGATGAAGCACCAGGCGATCGTCGGCAACATCGGCCACTTCGACAACGAGATCGACATGGCCGGCCTGGCCAAGATCCCGGGCATCGTCAGGGACGAGGTCAAGCCGCAGGTCCACACCTGGAAGTTCGAGGACGGCAAGGTCCTCATCGTCCTGTCCGAGGGCCGCCTGCTCAACCTCGGCAACGCGACCGGCCACCCGTCGTTCGTCATGTCGAACTCGTTCGCGAACCAGACGATCGCGCAGATCGAGCTGTTCACGAAGACCCAGGACTACCCGGTCGGTGTGTACGTCCTGCCGAAGCACCTGGACGAGAAGGTCGCCCGCCTGCACCTCGACGCGCTGGGCGTGAAGCTCACGACGCTGACGGACGAGCAGGCCGCCTACATCGGTGTCCCGGTCGAGGGCCCGTACAAGGCTGACGCCTACCGCTACTGAGTTGACCTGACCGAAGGGCCGGAGACCGTGGGTACGGTCTCCGGCCCTTCGTGTCTCACCCGGGGGGAGCGAACCCACCGTCGTCCGGCTGCTGAGCCGGCGCCGACTGCGGTTGAGCCTGCGGCTGGGGCGCGGGCGCGGGCGCCTGCCACTGCGGCTGAGCCTGCGGGTATGGCTGCGGGAAAGGCTGCTGGTACTGAGGCTGCATAATCTGACCCGGCATCGGATACCGCGGTACCTGCTGCTGGGCCCGGAACATCTCCCGGCGTCCGCGCTCCGCCAGGACCGTCGCCAGGAACATCGACGGATGCATCCCCGGCGGAGGCGGCGCGCCGATCTTCGCCGACACGTCCATCGCCATCCGCTCACCCAGTGACGCGGCCACCGCCGGGTCCAACTGCTGTGCCCGGGACAGGTACTGACGCGCGGCTAGGGCCAGGTCGTTCGGCAACCCGGACAGATCGAGTTCCGCAGCCCACGCCGTCGCCGCCGGATGCAGCGGCATGTACGGCACGCCGCGCCCGCCCGGAGTGCGTTCCCGTAGCACGAAGGTCCCGGCGAGCATGTCGCCGATGCGCTTGTTCTTCTTCGAGAACAGCGATGAGAACAATGCACCGCACCCGACGGTGGTCCAGAAGTCGACGAAGAACCCAACGAGGGCCCGTACCAACGCCTGCCGGAACCGCACAGGACCGCCGTCGTCCCGGACGACCCGCAGGCCCATCGCCATCTTCCCGATGGAGCGTCCGTGCGACAGCGTCTCCCAGGCGACCGGCCAGACGACCATGACGAGCACCAGGGTGGACAGCAGGATCGCGGCGAGCAGCGCCTCATCCACATCAGGCAGCGCGAAGCCGTAGATCATCACCAGTACAACGAAGAGCACCACCTGTACGGCGACGTCGATGCTGAACGCCAGAGCCCGGCTCGGCAGTTGGGCCGCCCGCAGATCGAGCGCGACGGCCTCACCGGTGACGACATCGGTCACACTGCTCACCCCTTCGTTGATCAGAGACAGCGTTCAAGTAGAAACAGCACTGGCTGACGGTTCTTCTACCAGGCAGGATGCCCCACATGGACGTCGATGTGTTCGTTGCAGTGCACAGGCACGAGTGGGACCGCCTGGAACAGCTCGTGGGTCGCCGGACCGCCCTCAGCGGCGCGGAGGCCGACGAACTGGTGACGCTGTACCGGCGTACGGCCACACACCTGTCCACGATGCAGTCGGCGGCACCTGACCCGGTGCTCGTCGGCCGACTGTCCTCACTTGTGGCCAGGGCCCGCTCAGCCGTCACGGCCCCCCGCCGGGCCTCGTGGCGCGAGGCACTGCTCTTCCTGACCGTCCGGTTCCCGGCAGCCCTGTACCGGACCCGCTTCTGGTGGCTTGGCGTCGGAGCGGTGGTCCTGGTGATCGCCACGGTCACAGGTGTCTGGGTCGCGAACAACCCGGACGTCCAGAACTCCATCGCCGCGCCGGAGGACATCCGCCGACTGACAAAGCCCGGCGGAGAGTTCGAAACCTATTACTCCAGCGCGCCGGCCTCGTCCTTCGCCGCACAGGTCTTCACCAACAATGCATGGGTCGCCGCCACCTGCCTGGCCTTCGGAATCCTGCTCGGCCTGCCAGTGATCTTCATCGTGTTCCAGAACGCACTCAACGTCGGCCTGTCCGGCGGCCTCATGGCGGCGGCCGGCCGCTTCGACGTGTTCCTCGGCTTGATCGCCCCTCACGGACTCCTTGAACTGACAGCCGTGTTCGTCGCCGCCGGCACCGGCCTGCGCCTGGGATGGACGGTCATCGACCCAGGACCGCGTACGAGGGCCAAGGCGGTGGGCGAGGAGGGCCGCGCGGCGATCGGGATGGCCATTGGACTGGCACTGGTCCTGCTGATCACCGGTGTGATCGAGGCGTTCGTGACCCCGTCGGGCCTGCCCACCTGGGGCAGGGTCGGCATTGGCGTGGTCGCTGAACTGCTGTTCTTCGCGTACGTGTTTGTGCTCGGTCAGCGCGCCGTTCGCGGGGGAGCGTCCGGTGATGTGGAAAGCACCGATCTGGCCGACGAACTGCCCACAGCCGCCTGATCGGATGGACGTTGACAGGCGTGTTGGCCGACAGTAGGTTCGAAGGGTTGCCGTGAAGCTGGTCAGCGGCACGACGGCCTGGTAGTGTCTACCAACACCGAGCGAGCGGTACCACGATCTGTGGTCTTCCTTATGGGAACTCAAATCGCAGCTCCAAATCCTGCAGGACGCCAACCATTCTTCATTGAGTGCTGCACTTATGCGTGCGCCCGATGTATTAATGCGACGCGCCTTTGTGAGAGTTGGAAACCGCTGGTGGGAGCGTAAGTGGGACTGAAAAGGTCTGCTAAGCTCATCGAGCTGGAAGAGAAAGCCGAGAGGCCGGACCGGAAGGCAGGCAGAGCGAAAGCAGACCGGAAACGGTGTGCTAAGCTCGAAGAGCAGAAGGAAAGCCCGCAAGGACTGACCCGATGCGAACGGGAAGCGGAAATGCGCCGGAAACGACGTGCTAAGCTTACCGAGTCGGAAGAAACGCCGACAAGCACAATAGAACGATGCAACGCCCGGAGGGCGGCCCTGAAAAGCCC
>NZ_JBXAWK010000034.1:0-69668 GCF_057291755.1 Kitasatospora sp. UYEF31 | reverse complement strand
CGGGCGGAGCCCGCGTCCTGCGGGGGCGACGCGCTGAGGAAGCGACGACGCCTGAGCGCCAGCGAAGGCGACGGAGCCCTCAGCGCTTGGAGCCCAATCGACGAGCCAAGCCGTACGAGGCGACGGGCGCGAAGCGTCCCGAGCGCGGGCGGAGCCCGCGTCCTGCGGGGGCGACGCGCTGAGGAAGCGACGACGCCTGAGCGCCAGCGAAGGCGACGGAGCCCTCAGCGCTTGGAGCCCCCCATAAGAACAGTCAGCACCGGGTCGAGTGCCTCCTCGATCTCCGTGGCGCAGGCCCGGAACACGTTCAGGGGAGAGCCGTACGGGTCGGCGACCTCGTCGCGTTCGGGATCCGGGGCCGGGAGCCGGCCGCGCAGCGCGGAGGCGGCCCGGACCAGGAACCTTCCCCGGTCGGCCAGGTCGTCGACCGGCACCGAGGCGTGCTCCAGGGCACGTATGAGCCGGGAGAACTCCTTGAGCGTGAACGTGCGCAGACCCGAGGCGTGGCCCATCGACACCACATGGGCGCGGTGGTCCCGGGTGGCGGTCAGCACCAGGTCGGCCTCGGCGACGTGCTCGTCGATCAGCTCACGGCCGTGGAACCCGCTGGGGTCCCCGCCGAACTCGCGGACGACCTCGGCGGCGAAGGGCTCCATCGGGGAGCCTTCGTGCCCCCAGGTCCCCGCGCTCTCCACCACGATCCGGGCGGAGTCGAGCGGCGACAGGCGGACTGCGAGGGCATGGCGGGCCAGCCGCTCGGCGATCGGCGAGCGGCAGATACTGCCGGTGCAGACGAACAGGATGCGGAACGGCGTGTCGATCGACTGCGCAGCCCGTACGGGGTTCCCCGTGGTGCCCGTCGCCCCGGTGGGGCCGGGCGTCAACTCACGGCCTCCAGGTCGGGCACGACCTCGCGCAGCTGCTCCAGGGAGAGGGCGCCCGCGCGCAGCAGCCGCGGCCGGGCACCGGTGACGTCCACGATCGAGGACGGCAGTGTGCCGGGGCACTCGCCGCCGTCGAGGTAGACCGAAACCGCGTCGCCGAGCTGCTTTTCAGCGTCATCGGCCGTCGTGGCCGCCGGGTGCCCGCTGCGGTTGGCGCTGGACACCGCCATCGGCCCGGTCTGGAGGAGGAGTTCGATCGCGACGGGGTGCAGTGGCATCCGGATCGCCACCGTGCCGCGGGTGTCGCCGAGGTCCCAGGCGAGGGACGGCTGGTGGTAGGCGACGATCGTCAGCGCGCCCGGCCAGAACGCGTCGACCAGCTCCCAGCCGGCCTCCGGGAACCCGGTGACCAGGCCGTGCAGCGTCGTCGGCGAGCCGATCAGCACGGGGGTGGGCATGTCCCGGCCCCGGCCCTTGGCCTGCAGGAGCGCGGTGACGGCCGACGGCGTGAAAGCGTCGGCGCCGATCCCGTACAGCGTGTCCGTCGGCATGACCACCAGGTCGCCGCGGCTCACGGCCGAGGCTGCTTCGCGCAGCCCCAGCTCGCGGTCGGTGGCATCGGAGCAGTCGTAGCGTCGGCTCATGCTGAGTCCTCCTTGCGGGCGGTGGCGAAGCGGGGGCGGTTGTTGAGGTCGCGGTGGTCGGCCGCGTCCGCCCAGCCGGCTTCCTCGTTGAAGATCCACGGGACGTCGCCGCCCTGGGTGTCCGCGTGTTCGACGACGACCAGGCCGCCGGGCCGCAGCAGGCGGTGCGCGGTGCGCTCCAGCCCGCGGATCAGGTCGAGGCCGTCCTCACCGGAGAACAACGCCAGTGCCGGGTCGTGGTCACGGGCTTCGGGCGCCATAAGGGCCCGGTCGCCCAGTGGTACGTACGGCGGATTGGTGATGACCAGGTCGAAGGTGCCGTTCAGCTCGGGCAGCGCGTCCAGGGCGTCGCCCTGGTGCAGGGCCACCCGGGAGTCCGCGGTGTTCCGTTTCGCGTACGCGTACGCCCGGTCGTCGAGTTCGACTGCGTAGACGATCGACCGGGGCACCTCCTGGGCGACCGCGAGCGCGATCGCGCCGGAGCCCGTACAGAGGTCGACGACCAGCGGCTCGGCGACGTCCATCGCCCGCAGCGCGTCTATCGCCCAGCCGACCACGACCTCGGTCTCCGGGCGCGGCACGAACACCCCGGGACCGACTTCAAGTTCGAGGTACCGGAAGAACGCCCGTCCGGTGATGTGCTGCATGGGCTCACGCGCCTCGCGGCGCGCGATGGCCTCCCAGAAGCGCATGTCGAACTCGGAGTCCTTGACGGTGTGCAGCTGTCCCCGTTTGACGCCGTGCACCCAGGCGGCCAGCTCCTCGGCGTCGAAGCGCGGCGATCCGACGCCGGCGTCGGCAAGCCGCAGGGTGGCCTGGGCCACCTCGCTGAGCAGCAGGTTCATCGGTCTCCATCCCCAGTCCGCAGATGCGCACGAGCTTTCCCCTGCCCAGCAGGGGGGTGTGGGCGGGTCCCCGACAGCGTCAGGGACCGCCCGGCGGCACACTCAGGCCTCAGCCAGCCGTGCCGCGATGTCGGCGTCGACACAAGCCTGGACCACCGGGTCCAGGTCGCCGTCGAGCACCTGGTCAAGGTTGTACGCCTTGTAGCCGACGCGGTGGTCCGAAATCCGGTTCTCCGGGTAGTTGTACGTACGGATCCGCTCTGACCGGTCCACCGTACGCACCTGGCTACGGCGCACATCGGAGGCTTCCTTGTCAGCGGCCTCCTGCGCAGCGGCCAGGAGCCGGGAGCGCAGGATCCGCATCGCGTGGTCCTTGTTCTGCAACTGGCTCTTCTGGTTCTGGCACGAGGCGACCACGCCGGTGGGGACGTGGGTGATCCGTACGGCGGAGTCGGTGGTGTTGACCGACTGGCCGCCGGGACCGGACGAGCGGTAGACGTCGATCCGCAGGTCGTTCGGGTTGATGTCGACGTCGACGTCCTCGGCCTCGGCGAGCACCAGGACACCGGCCGCCGACGTGTGGATGCGGCCCTGCGACTCGGTGGCCGGAACGCGCTGCACTCGGTGCACGCCACCCTCGAACTTCAGCCGGGCGAACGGGCCCTGGCCGGGCTCGGCGACGGCACCGCGGGTCTTCACCGCGACCGAGACGTCCTTGTAGCCGCCGAGGTCGGACTCGTTGGCGTCGATCATCTCGGTCTTCCAGCCCCGTCGCTCGGCGTACCGGAGGTACATCCGCAGCAGGTCCGCGGCGAACAGGGCCGACTCGTCGCCGCCCTCGCCGGCCTTGACCTCAAGGATGACGTCCTTGTCGTCGGCCGGGTCGCGCGGCACGAGGAGCTCGCGCAGCTTGTCGGCGAGGACGTCGCGGACCACCGCCTGCTCCTTGGCCTCGGTCGCGTACTCAGCCGTCTCCTCGCTGGTCTCGGCCTCGTTGGCGAGCTCACGGGCGTCCTTGATGTCCTCGCCGGCCTGGATCCAGGCGCGGTAGGTCTCGACGACGGGCGTCAGCTCGGAGTAGCGCCGCCCGAGCTTGCGGGCCTGCCCCTGGTTGGCGTGCACACCGGGGTCGGCGAGCTGTTCTTGCAGCTCGGTGTACTCCGAGAGCAGGTCGTCCATTGCCTCGAACATCAGGTTCTCCCTCGTAGAGCACTCCGTACGGCCTCACACAAGCGAACAGCGCCGGAGGGAGACACGGTTCTCCGTGCTTCCTCCGGCGCTGCTGGGTCGCTACGCGGCGGGAGTGGTCGCCTTGCCGAAGCGCTTCTCGAAGCGGGCGACGCGGCCACCCGTGTCGAGGATCTTCTGCTTGCCCGTGTAGAACGGGTGGCACTGCGAGCAGACCTCAACGGTGATCTTGCCGTCGGGGGCCGTGCTGCGGGTGGTGAACGCGGCACCGCAGGTGCAAGAGACAGCAGTCTCCACGTACGCCGGGTGGATCTCGGGCTTCACAGGGTTCTCCTTGGAGTTCGGGAGGGCACCGGGTCGTCACCCGTGTGGGTGTCACGTGAACCGGAGCCGACGTACCAGTCTGCCAGGAGGGTGCGGCCTGGCCCAAATCGGGGGGCGCATCTTTTGGGGGATCCAAGCGCTGAGGGCCCCCTCGCCTTCGGACACAGCCGTACGCCCCGGCATTCCTCATGCCGGGGCGTACGGATTATGCGGATTCTTTGTCATCCGCCGTTCGGCTGTTACTCGCCGTTCGGCGTCGTCTTCTGAATCTGCATCATGAACTCGGTGTTGCTCTTCGTCTTCTTCATTTTGTCCAGGAGCAACTCGATCGCCTGCTGCTGGTCGAGGGCGTGCAGCACCCGGCGCAGCTTCCAGGTGACCGCGAGCTCCTCGGCCGCCATGAGGATTTCTTCCTTACGGGTGCCGGACGCGTCGACGTCCACCGCCGGGAAGATCCGCTTGTCGGCGAGCTTGCGGTCGAGCTTGAGCTCCATGTTGCCGGTGCCCTTGAACTCCTCGAAGATGACCTCGTCCATCCGCGAGCCGGTCTCGACCAGCGCGGTGGCCAGGATCGTCAGCGAGCCGCCGTTCTCGATGTTGCGCGCCGCGCCGAAGAACTTCTTCGGCGGGTAGAGAGCGGTCGAGTCGACACCACCGGACAGGATGCGGCCCGACGCCGGGGCGGCGAGGTTGTACGCACGGCCCAGGCGGGTGATCGAGTCGAGCAGCACGACCACGTCGTGACCCAGCTCGACGAGACGCTTGGCGCGCTCGATGGCCAGCTCGGCGACGATGGTGTGGTCCTCGGCCGGACGGTCGAAGGTCGAGGAGATGACCTCGCCCTTCACCGACCGCTCCATGTCGGTGACCTCTTCCGGACGCTCGTCGACCAGGACGACCATCAGGTGGCACTCGGGGTTGTTCGTGGTGATCGCGTTGGCGATCGCCTGCATGATCATCGTCTTGCCGGTCTTCGGCGGGGCGACGATCAGACCACGCTGGCCCTTGCCGATGGGCGACACGAGGTCGATGATGCGCGTCGTCAGGATGTTGCCGTCGGTCTCCAGGCGCAGCCGCTCCTGCGGGTACAGCGGAGTCAGCTTGCCGAACTCCTCACGACCGCGGGAGTGCTCCGGCTCCATGCCGTTGACGGTGTCCAGGCGGACGAGCGCGTTGAACTTCTCGCGGCGTTCGCCGTCGTGCGGCTGGCGCACGGCGCCGACGATGGCGTCACCCTTGCGCAGGCCGTTGCGGCGGACCTGGGCGAGTGACACGTACACGTCGTTCGAGCCGGGCAGGTAGCCCGATGTGCGCACGAAGGCGTAGTTGTCGAGGATGTCGAGGATTCCGGCGACCGGGATCAGGACGTCGTCGTCCGTGACCTGCACCTCGGGTACGGCCTCGAAGCCCTCACGCCCACGACGCCCACGGCGGTCGCGGTAACGTCCGCGGCGACGCCGGCCGTTGCTGTCGAACTCGTCGTCGTCGTTCGGGTCGTTGTTGCGGCTGTCCCGGTTGTCCCGGCCCCGGCCGCCCGGGTTGTCGTTGCCGTCCGCGGCGGCGACGGTGTTGTTGCGGCGGTTGTCGCCGCGCTCCGCCCGCTCGGGACGGTCCTGACGCTCAGTGCGCTCAGTGCGCTCAGTGCGCTCAGTGCCCGCGGCGCGCTCGGGACGGTCGGTGCGGTCCGTGCGCTCGGGACGGTCCGTACGCTCGGCACGGTCGCCACGCTCCGGGCGGTCACCGCGCTCGCCGCGGTCCCGGTCCCGGCCACGACGGCGGTCGCGACGGCCTTCACGCTGCTGGCCGTCGGCGTCGCCGCGCTGGTTGTTGTTCTCGCCTTCGGCGGCCTCGGGCTTGCGCTCGACGACCACGGCGTCGACCGCGGGGGCCTCGGCCTGGCGACGGCCGCGCGTCGGCGCGGCGGTCTCCGCGACGGCAGGTGCGACCGCACCCTGCTCCGGGATGTCGATCTGCTGGGCGCGCGAACGGGCGTTGCGGCGGGCGCCGCGCGATCCGGCCTCGCTGACGACCGGCTCAGCGACCTCGACGACGGGGGCCGCCGCGGAGACTGCCGGGGCCGACTCAGCCGGAGCGATAGTGGTGGCCTTGCGGGTGGCGCGACGCGGGGCCGGGGCCTCCGCGGGCGCGGCGACCTCGGCTGCGGGCGCGACAGCCGCGGCGGGCTGCTCGGTGGCGACTGCCTTGGCCCGCGTGGCGCGGGTGGTGCGGACCGGGCCCTCCACCACCATGTCACCGCCCTGCTTGGTCTGGATCGCCTCGATGAGCTGGCTCTTGCGCATCCGGCCGGTGCCGCTGATGCCCAGGCCGGAGGCGATCTGCTGCAACTCCGCGAGGACCAGGCTGTTCAGGCCGCCGCCGGCGGCCCGACGGCGACGGGGGGCCGCAGTGCTTGCCTCGGCAGAGGTGGACGCGCCATTTTCGGCGGCGGTGGCGTCCATGAGATCGGTGGTGTCGCTCACGTAGGGTCCTTCCCTGGAGCGGGCGCTTGCCTTGAAACGGCTCGGCGACCGGTTGTGCTGTCCGATCCGCGTCGTTCTGTGCTGACAGCGGTCCGGTGCGGTGGTCCGCCCTGAGAGGGCGGGAAGAAGATGCGACGGGTGCTCGACCCGTGCTGAAGACTCTCAATCTGGGGGAATCGGCAAAATCGTCGGGACCCCGGAAAACGCGCGTCACGGTGAAGAATCGCCGTCCGCCCTAGACCGGACGACATCGGGGGAGCCGCATTCGACGCATCGCCACAAAGGGCTGGGCGGCAAAGGACTGGCAGGAGGGGAAAGCCCCCGATGGACCGCAGAGGCCCCTCCACACGAGTGCACCGAACCCGCCCGGATCTATAGGGGCGGAGCACCTGGTGCGGTGGTGAGATTAACACTACCGGACCCAACTGACATTCCCCCACCCCGTGCCACCCATTCGCCGGAGGGCTTGATCAATACATTCCGTGCTGTACGGCGCGCTGTGCGCTGTGTTGTGTAATCGGCCGGCCCGGCCTGTACGGGTCCCGCCCCGGATGGGTGCGTATCCTCGCCCCCGGGAAAAATCACCCCAACGGAAGGATGCTCGCTCCGTCCCCATCGATGTCAAGACGGTGGACCGTCCAATCCGCGTCTGCGAACGCGAGTGTCCTGTCAACCTGTTCTGCGGTGGCGAGGACGAGGACGGTGGGTCCGGCTCCGGAGACCACCGCGGCCAGCCCGGCCGCGCGCAGCCTGGCGATCAGTGCCGCGCTGGCCGGCATCGCCGGGGCGCGGTAGGCCTGGTGCAGTCGGTCTTCGGTGGCCGGGAACAGCAGGTCCGGCCGTGAAGTCAGGGCGGTGACCAGAAGCGCCGCCCGGCCGGCCGTCGCCGCAGCGTCGCAGTGCGAGACCTTGGCCGGAAGCAGCCCACGGGCGACTTCGGTGGACAGTGGGGTCGGCGGGACGAAAGCGAGCGGTGATATCTGACGGTCCGGCATGGATCGTACGACAAAAGGCCGTTCGATGCCCGGACCGGAAACCCCGGCGCCGTCGGACCACCCGCTGGTGCTGTCCATCCACGAGATGGTGAAACCGCCGCGCAGACACGCCGCGACGTTGTCCGGGTGGCCTTCGAGCTCGGTGGCCAGCGCCAGCACGGCGTCGTCGTCGAGCTTCTCGGCCCCGCCGATCACGACACCGCGGGCGGCCAGGATGCCGGCGCAGATCGCGGCGGCGGAGGACCCCAGACCACGGCTGTGCGGGATCCTGTTGGCGCAGACGACTTCAAGGCCGGCCGGCCGGCCGCCCAGCGCGTCGAAGGCCGCGAACATCGCCCGGACGACCAGATGCCGCTCGTCGCGCGGCAGATTGTCGGCACCCTCACCCGCGATGTCGATGGACAGGCCGGAGTCGACCGCCCGGACCACTACGTCGTCGTACAGGGACAGTGCGAGCCCGAACGCGTCGAACCCCGGACCGAGGTTCGCGCTGGTGGCCGGGACACGGACCCGGACAGGGGCGGCACGGAAAGCAGGACCGGCCATGAACTGTGTGTACTCCCTCGCTCAGAGGTCTCCGTACAGGAAGCAGGAAGCCTCTCAACCGGAGCACCAGCCTACCGAAGACACGTTCGCTTTTTGGTCAGCCGGTAGGCCGGTGCTGCGGAGTTTCGACTACGGGCAGGCCCCGGCTGCGACGTCGGCTGCGGCCTTCGGCCGGAATTTTAGCCGAGGCCGAGCTGCGCGGCGGCTGCCGCCGCGTCGATCGGGACGATGACCGGCTTGGGGGCTCCGGCGACCGCCCAGTCCGGGTCCTTCAGACCGTTTCCGGTCACTGTGCAAACGATCTTCTGCCCCGGATCGACACGGCCTTCGTCGGCCGCCTTGAGCAGACCGGCCACCGAAGCCGCCGAGGCGGGCTCGACGAACACGCCTTCCTGCGCGGCGAGGAGGCGGTACGCGGACAGGATCTGCCGGTCCGTCACAGCTTCGATCAGGCCACCCGATTCGTCCCGCGCCGCGATGGCGAAGTCCCACGAGGCCGGGTTGCCGATCCGGATGGCGGTGGCGATGGTCTGCGGCGACAGCACCGGTGCGCCGTTGACGATCGGTGCCGAACCGGCCGCCTGGAAGCCCCACATGCGCGGCCTGCGGGTGGCGAGGCCGTCCCTGGCGTACTCCTGGTAGCCCTTCCAGTAAGCGGTGATGTTGCCCGCGTTACCGACCGGGAGGACGTGGATGTCGGGCGCGTCGCCGAGCATGTCGACGATTTCGAACGCGGCCGTCTTCTGGCCTTCGATGCGCACCGGGTTGACCGAGTTGACCAGCGCGACCGGGTACTTGTCGGCCAGGTCACGGGCCAGCGTCAGACAGTCGTCGAAGTTGCCGTCGACCTGGAGGATGTGCGCACCGTGCACCAGCGCCTGGCCCATCTTGCCCAGGGCGATCTTGCCCCGCGGCACGAGCACCGCACACACCATGCCGGCCCGTACCGCGTAGGCCGCGGCCGACGCCGACGTGTTGCCGGTGGACGCGCAGATGACGGCCTTGGCGCCCTCTTCGGCGGCCTTGGAGATGGCCATGGTCATGCCGCGGTCCTTGAAGGACCCGGTCGGGTTCGCGCCCTCGACCTTCAGGTAGACCTCGCACCCGGTGCGCTCGCTGAGCCGTTGTGCGCGCACCAGCGGCGTGCCGCCCTCACCCAGGGTGACCACTGGAGTGTCCGCGCTGACCGGGAGCCGGTCGCGGTACTCGTGGATCAGTCCGCGCCACTGGCCGTTCGTCTGAGTCGCCACAGCGTTCATGTGTCCTACTCCCCTTCGACCCGGAGGATGCCGGCGATGTCACGGACGATGTCCATGTTGCGGAGCTCGTCGACGGTCGCCGAAAGTGCGGCGTCGGTCGCGGCGTGGGTGACGATGACAAGTGTGGCGTCACCGTCGCGGCCCTGCTGGCGGACCGTGTCGATGGATACACCGTGGTCGGCGAACACCGTGGCGACCTGGGCGAGCACACCGGCCTTGTCGGCCACGTCCAGGCTCAGGTGGTAGCGGGTGATCGCCTCTCCGACGGGTTTCACGGTGAGTTGCGCGTACGCCGACTCGCCGGGGCCCGTGGAACCGTTGACCTTGTGCCGCGCGACGGCCACCAGGTCGCCGAGCACGGCGCTGGCCGTCGGGGCACCGCCGGCGCCCGGACCGTAGAACATGAGCTGTCCCGCCGCCTCGGACTCGACGAAGACCGCGTTGTAGGCCCCGCGCACGCTGGCCAGCGGGTGCGACCTGGGGATCATCGCAGGGTGGACGCGGGCGCTGACCGAGTTCCCGTCGGCGCCGCGCTCGCAGATCGCCAGGAGCTTGACGACGCAGTCCATCGCCTTCGCGCTGGCCACGTCCGCCGAGGTGACCTCGGTGATGCCTTCGCGGTAGACGTCGGCGGCGACGACGCGGGTGTGGAACGCGATGCCCGCGAGGATCGCGGCCTTCGCGGCGGCGTCGAAGCCCTCGATGTCGGCGGTCGGGTCCGCTTCGGCGTAACCGAGCGCGGTGGCCTCGTCCAGCGCCTCGGCGAAGCCTGCCCCGGTGGAGTCCATGCTGTCGAGGATGAAGTTCGTGGTGCCGTTGACGATGCCGATGACCTTGTTGACCTTGTCGCCGGCGAGGGACTCGCGCAGCGGCCGGATCAGCGGGATCGCACCGGCGACGGCGGCCTCGTAGTACAAGTCCACGCCGTTCGCGCTCGCTGCCGCGTGCAGCGTCGCGCCGTCCTCGGCGAGCAGCGCCTTGTTGGCCGAGACGACCGACTTGCCGTGCTCCAGGGCTTTGAGGATGAGGCTGCGGGCCGGCTCGATGCCGCCGATGACCTCGATGACGATGTCGACGTCGTCGCGTTTGACGAGCTCGACGGCGTCGGTGGTGATGAGCGCCGGGTCGATGCCCTCGCGCACTTTGTTCGGGCGACGGACGGCCACCCCGACCAGCTCGACCGGGGCGCCGATCCGGGCGGCGAGGTCCGTGGCGTGCGTCGTCATGATGCGGGCCACTTCAGAGCCGACTACACCACAACCGAGCAGCGCTACCTTCAGCGGCTGCGTACGCATCATGCGACCTCGCTTCATCGAAGACTTTTGCGGTTGAGTCTGCCGTCTACCTGGTCGGAAGGGACAGGCGGCGTCCCCACAGTGTTACCGGGATCATCCTGTGGACGGTCCCTGTTCCAGCATCCGAGACTCGTACGGTCTGGAAAATCAGCCCACGTCGAGGCTGAGCAGGTCCTCTGCCCACCTCAGCCCACATCCAACAGCAAGAGGTCCTCTTCGGTCTCCCGGCGCATGATCAGACGCGCCTGACCGTCCTTGACCGCGACCACCGGCGGCCGGGTCACGTGGTTGTAGTTGCTCGCCATCGAACGGCAGTACGCGCCGGTGGCGGGGACGGCGACCAGGTCGCCCACCGCCAGGTCGGCCGGCAGCCAGGCGTCCTTGACGACGATGTCGCCCGATTCACAGTGCTTGCCGACCACACGGGACAACATCGCGGTGGCGTCCGACTTACGGGACACCAGTGCCACGCTGTACTCCGCGTCGTACAACGACGTACGGATGTTGTCGGACATACCCCCGTCGACACTGACGTACGTACGGAGACCGGGAAGTGCCTTGACCGTACCGACCTCGTACAGAGTGAACCCGCTCGGGCCGACGATCGCCCGGCCCGGCTCGACGGACAGGCGCGGGACGGCCAGCGACGCGGCTTCGCATTCGCGACGCACGATGTCGCCGAGCGACTTCGCGATGACCTGCGGGTCCTGCGGGTCGTCCGCGCTGGTGTAGGCGATGCCCAGGCCGCCGCCGAGGTCGATCTCGGGCAGTTCCACACCGTGTTCGTCCCGGACGGCCGCGAGCAGCGCTACGACCCGCCGGGCGGAGATCTCGAAGCCCGCGGTGTCGAAGATCTGCGACCCGATGTGCGAGTGCAGGCCGGCCAGCTCCAGGGATTCGAGCTTGAGAATCCGTCGTACGGCCTCCGCCGCGGTCCCGTCCGAAACGGCGAGGCCGAACTTCTGGTCCTCGTGCGCGGTCGCGATGAACTCGTGGGTGTGGGCCTCGACGCCGACCGTCACCCGGACCAGCACCCGCTGGCGGACGCCCGCCGTCTCGGCGATCGCCGCGAGCCGCACGATCTCGTCGAACGAGTCGACGATGATCCGGCCGACGCCGGCCTCGACCGCGCGGGTCAGTTCGACCTTCGACTTGTTGTTGCCGTGGAAGGCGATCTTCTTCGGGTCCATCCCCGCGGACAACGCCACCGCGAGTTCCCCACCGCTGCACACGTCGAGGTTCAGCCCCTCTTCGCTGATCCAGCGGACCAGCGCCCGGCACAGGAACGCCTTGCCGGCGTAGAAGACGTCCGCGCCCTCGAACGCCTGCTTCCAGTCGCGGCAGCGCATCCGGAAGTCGTCCTCGTCGAGGACGTAGGCCGGGGTGCCGAACTCCGCGGCGAGATCACGCACGTCGATTCCGGCCACCGACGTGACGCCGCCGGTCCCCCGTACGACAGTTTTCGACCACACCTTGGGGTCGAGCGCGTTCAGGTCCTCGGGGACGGTCATCGGGTGACCTTCGGGGAGGACATCGGCGTGACGGGGCCCGGCGGGGTGGGCGGAACGGCTCATGGTGGTGCGTACTCCCCAAGTAAGAAGAACAGCAGGAAGACCGGCAGTCAGGGACCGGAGAAAGGCGATGTACAGGATCACTGCGCGATGAAACAGGAACGGCGGACCCTCTCGGGCCCGCCGTTCCGCGTATTACATCTGCTCGGGCGCGGAGACTCCGAGCAGGTCGAGGCCGTTGACCAGGGTGGTCCTGACCGCCTCGATCAGCCACAGGCGCGAGCGGTGGAGGTCGTTGACCTCTTCGTCGCCCCTCGGCAGGACGCGACTGGTGGGCGCGGCGTAGAAGTGGTGGTACGCCCCGGCCAGTTCCTCCAGGTAGCGGGCCACCTTGTGCGGTTCACGGTACTTGGCGGCGAACTCCACTGCCGCCGGGAACTCGCCCAGTTTGCCGAGCAGCTTGATCTCCGGCTCGGTGCTGAGCAGTTCCGGAGCGAAGGAGTCGTGCCACCGGATGCCCAGGTCGGCCGCGTTCTTCATGAGGGACGAGGCCCGTGCGCCCACGTACTGCACGTAGTAGACGTGATTCTCGTTCTTCGTGCTGGTCAGCACGTCGACGTCGAGGGTCAGCGTGCTGTCCGTCGAGGAACGCGCCATCGAGTAGCGGGCCGCGTCGACGCCGATCCACTCGATCACGTCGTCGATGGTGATGATGTTGCCGGCCCGCTTGGACAGACGGACCTCCGCACCGTCGCGCAGCATCTTGACGAACTGCCCGATCTTGACCTCGATGTTGCGGTTCACGTCATCGCCCGCACAGGCCGCGATGGCCCGGAGCCGGTTGACGTAGCCGTGGTGGTCCGCGCCGAGCATGTAGACGCAGGTCTCGAAGCCGCGGTCCCGCTTGTTCAGGTAGTAGGCGGCGTCGGCGGCGAAGTAGGTCGTCTCCTTGTCCGCCTTGATCAGGACGCGGTCCTTGTCGTCGCCGAAGTCGGTCGTACGCAGCCACACCGCGCCGTCCAGCTCGAAGACGTGGCCCTGCTCGCGGAGGCGGTCCGTCGCCTTCTCCACCGCGCCGCTGTTGTGCAGCGACTTCTCGGAGAACCACACGTCGAAGTGGGTGCCGAAGTCGTCCATGGACTTCTTGATCTGCGCGATCATGAGCTCCAGGCCGGCCTCGCGGAAGACCGTCAGTTGCTCGTCTTCGGGCAGACCGAGCACGTCCGGGCGCAGCGCGAGGATTTCCTTGGCGATGTCGTCGATGTACGCGCCGACATAGCCGTCGGCGGGCAGTTCGCGGCCGTTGGCCGCGGCCAGCAGCGAGCCGCCGAACTTGTTGATCTGCACACCGGCGTCGTTGAGGTAGTACTCGGTGGTGACGTCGGAGCCCGACGCCCGCAGCACCCGGGCGAGCGAGTCGCCGAAGGCCGCCCAGCGCACGCCGCCGATGTGGATCGGTCCTGTGGGGTTGGCGGAGACGAACTCAAGGTTGATCTTCAGCCCCATGAGGGACTCGTTGCGGCCGTATGCCGCACCCGCGTTCACGATCGTCCTGGCGAGCTCACCCTGCGCGGCGGCGTCCAGGGTGATGTTCAGGAAGCCGGGCCCGGCGATGTCGACCTTGGCGATGCCCGCGATCTGCTCCAGGGCGTCCTTCAGCAGCACCGCGATCTCCCGCGGGGGCCGCCCGGCCGGTTTGGCCAGCTGGAGGGCGATGTTGGTCGCGTAGTCACCGTGGTCGCGGTTCTTGGGTCGCTCGACTGTCACCGTTTCGGGTACGGCGACGGTCAGTCCGTTCGCCTCTACGGCGGCACGGACCGCGGACAACACTGCCTGGGAAAGCTCTGCGGGAGTCACAGGGAAAAGGGTAGGCGACAGCACCACCCGGCTGCCCACCGGTTTACGTGCTGAGACCCGCCCCCGGGGTCAGCTCCCGCACGATCTCGATCAGGCGCTCCGGGTCGAACGGCTTCATGAGGTACGCGTCGACCCCGACCGCCCTGGCCCTGGCCAGGTCGGAGCTCTGGGTGCAGGCACTGATGATCACGATCTTCAGGTGGCTCGTGCGCGGGTCGGCGCGCAGCCGCGCGGCCGTCTTGATCCCGTCGAGTCTCGGCATCATCACATCGAGGGTGACCAGGTCGGGGGACAGCCTGTGCACCTTCCCCAGGCAGTCCTCGCCGTCCGCGGCGGTGACCACTTCGTAGCCTTCCAACTGCAGATTGACCATGATCAACCGGCGGATGACCTCATCGTCGTCGACGACCAGCACCCGCCCCGCCACCACCGGTTCCCCATCCACCACACCGACCCTACGAGCCGTACCGCGCCGGGCGCAGCGGTTCGCGTACATCGCCGCCGCCGGACATGTGGCACCTTCACGGATCCCTCACCTGTGCCGCGCCGGAAACCCCGGCGCAAAGCGCGGTCCTGAGCTGGTAATGTTCATTCCGAACTGAGCCCCCGTAGCTCAGGGGATAGAGCACCGCCCTCCGGAGGCGGTGGCGCAGGTTCGAATCCTGCCGGGGGCACTCGCAAGACCCAGACCGCCTTTCGAGGCGGTCTTTTGCGTTTCCACCACAAACCCAGGCTCGCGGGATACCCGTACGAACTGGGTCTTTGCCGATTCCAGCCCTTGTGGCCCGTGGCCCCCACGCACAACTGTGGACCACACATGCTCTTGGGGAGGGAACCGTGATGATGTCCGCCGAAGGCACACCGCACACCGAGCAGAGCAATGCTGGGCAGAGCGACGCCGAACAGAGCGAAGCCGGCCAGGGCAGTGCGGATCAGAGCAGTGCGGATCAGAGCAGTGCGGATCAGGGGTGCCCAAAGGAGTTCACTGAAGATTCTTCGTATACCTGACGTGATGTGTCAGCCTCCCCCGGGACGCTGGGTTTGTACACCAAGGACGATCTGAGGAGTTCCCATGACAGCCCTGGCCCGCGAGATCACTGACGAACGCGACGGACTCCTGCTCTTCCTCGCCGAACAGCGGCACGAACTGCGGCTGGCCGCCAAGGAACTGACGGAGGACCAGGCCTCGGCGACGCCGAGCGCGAGCGTCCTGTCGGTCGGCGGACTGATCAAACACGTCGCCCAGTGCGAGCGCGGCTGGATCTCCGTCGTCCTCGCCGGGAACGAAGACCCGAAGCCGGACCGGCGCCACGAGTGGGCCGACGACTTCAAGCTCATGGAGGGCGAGAGCCTCGCCGGCGTCCTGAAGATGTACGAGGAGATCGCCGCGGAGACTGAGGAGATCGTCCGGGCACTGCCGGACCTGGACGTCGAGGTCCCCCTGCCGGAGGCCCCCTGGATGCCGAAGGGTGCCACGCGCAACGCGCGGTGGATCCTGCTGCACCTGATCACCGAGACGGCCCGGCACGCGGGGCACGCGGACATCGTGCGGGAGACGGTGGACGGGAAGACCTCACTGGATCTGTCCTTCAGCCCTGCGGAACTGGCCGCCTACCTCGAGGCGAACAAGCAAGCGTAAGCACGACTGCGGAAAGGGAGGAGCCTCCGGGAGGCTCCCCCTTTTCCCTGTCAGGTCGGGTCGTACGGGGCTCAGCCGCGCCCCGGCCACCTCGGATCGGGGTGTCATAGAGGATGATTCCGCGGTCCGGCCGGACCGATCCGGCGGGCCCGTCGACGTGTTCGACTGTTTTCAGCCACTATGCGACTGTCCGGCGAAGTGAAATACCACCCGGACGCGGGCGGTTGGGGCCGACTGCTTCCGGCCGGTTGCCGCGAGCCCGGCGGCCGGCGGCCCGGCGGTGCGCCCGGCGGCTCTCCATCCGGCACCGAATCCCCGGTCAGGGGAGAGCGGGCCGCCCGCGCGGTGTCGTGGAACCCTGCATGACACACGGCCTTCGACCCAGTCGTCCGCGGCGCACCCGTGCCGACCCGGACCGCACCGGGTGTGGCGTGCGTATTGCGTACGGATTGACGATCCGTCACGTCCTGAAACGCCGCTTGTGCCCCATGCGTCCACCAAGACACAGTCGGAGACGTACCACCCGACGCACGGCTGGTCAGCCCAGTTCCGCCCGTACGCCCCGCCACTGATCGATCCGGCATCTTCCCCTGCCGGACGACAAGGGGATCAGCAGCGCTCACTGCTGGTCGCACGCACAGCAACTACCGTCACGCACCTGCCAGTTCGGCGCGTCGCCATACCGATGGCGGTCCCCCGCGCCAACCCTTGAGGAGAAACCTCAGATGGCAATGGTCCGATTCACCAGACGGCGTCTGGCCGTCACCCTCGCCGGCGGCGCCGGCGCTGCGGCGCTCATCGTCACCGGCGCGCCGTACGCCGGTGCGGCGGCAGCCCCGTCGCCGGTGGGCACCATCGCCGGGGCGGACGCCCCGGAGTCCATCCAGGACAGCTACATCGTCACCCTGAAGACGGACGACCCGGGATCGAAGAGCGCCAGCCTGGCCGGGAAGTACGGCGGCCAGGTCAACCGTACGTTCACCTCGGTCAAGGGCTACTCCGTGACCCTGCCGGCCGAGCAGGCCAGGAAGCTCGCCGCCGACCCGGCGGTGGCCGCGGTCGAGCAGGACCGGATCGTGCACAGCAGCGCCACGCAGACCAACCCGCCGTCGTGGGGCCTGGACCGGATCGACCAGCCGAACCTGCCGCTCAACCAGAAGTACACCTACCCGGACACTGCGGGCGGGGGTGTCACCGCGTACATCATCGACACCGGTGTGCGCATAACCCACCAGGACTTCGGCGGCCGGGCGTCGTCCGGAATCGACACGGTGGACAACGACAACAACGCCAACGACGGCAACGGACACGGTACCCACGTGGCCGCGACCGTCGGGGGTACGTCCTACGGCGTCGCGAAAAAGGTCAAGATCGTGGCGGTCCGGGTGCTCGACAACCAGGGCTCCGGCACGCTGGCCGGCGTCATCGCCGGAATCGACTGGGTGACCAACAACCACAAGAAGCCCGCCACGGCGAACATGTCACTCGGCGGCGGCGCCAGCACCGCCCTGGACAACGCGGTGAAGAAGTCGATCGCCGCCGGTGTCACGTACGCGGTCGCGGCCGGTAACGAGAACCAGCCCGCATCGAACGTCTCACCCGCACGTGTGAAGGAAGCGATCACCGTCGGCTCGACCGACCGGACCGACGCGCGCAGCTCCTTCTCGAACTACGGTTCGGTGCTGGACATCTTCGCGCCCGGCCGGGACATCACCTCGGCGTGGAACACCAGCAACACCGCGTCGAGGACCATTTCCGGTACGTCCATGGCAACTCCGCACGTGACCGGGATGGCCGCGGTCTACCTGGCCGGCCACCCCACCGCGACCCCGGCGCAGGTCTCCGCCGCCCTGGTCGCCGCGGCGGCGTCCAACAAGGTGACCAACCCGGGTACCGGATCGCCGAACAAACTGCTCCAGGTCACCTCGTGAACCACCCGCACCCGGCTGGAAGATGACCTCGTCGGCCTGACCGCAACGGACTGACACCGGACATCGCAGCGAGTGCAGGACCGGCCCCCGGACGGATTTCCCGCCCGGGGGCTGTACACATAGTGAGAGACAGTCGCCCTGCTGGTGCGGTGGAACGGCGACTCCTGACAGTCCGTAGGATCAGCCCGCGTGATGACCAAAGTGAGACGGAAGACCGCGTGCCTGCTCGGCACGTTGACCGCCTTCGCGGCGATCGGCTGGGCACCGCCCGCGTTCGCCGACGACGGCAAGGACAAGCCGGCAGAGCCCCCGCGCATCAACCTGGTGCTGGACGTCAGCGGCTCGATGCGCGCGAACGACGCCGGCGGGATGACCCGGATCGCCGCCGCCCAGCGGGCGTTCAACGAGATCGTGGACGCGGCCCCGGCCGGGGCGCACCTCGGAGTGCGGGTGCTCGGCGCCGACTACGCGGGCGTGGACAAGGCGGTGGGCTGCAAGGACACCCGGCAGCTGTCGGCTGTCGGCCCCACCAACAAGACCGAGATCAAGGCGGCTGTGGCGGCCCTGCGGCCGACCGGCTTCACGCCGATCGGCCCGGCGCTCCGGGCCGCCGCACAGGACTTGGGCGCCGGCAACGGCACCCGCCGGATCGTGCTGATCACCGACGGTGAGGACACCTGCTCCCCGCCGGACGCCTGCGACATCGCCCGCGAACTCGCCGCGCAGGGAACACATCTGACGGTGGACACCCTCGGTCTGGTGCCGGACGACAAGACCCGGCGGCAGCTGAGCTGCATCGCCGACGCGACGGGCGGCACGTACACCTCGGTGGCCAACGCCGAAGACCTGTCGGGCCGCGTCCAGCAGTTGCTGGCCCGCGCGGTGACCACCGCCGCGGACACGCCCACCCCGACAAAGGGCAGCCCCAACGGCTGCGCGGACGCTCCCCTGCTCGGCCCGGGTGTGTACAGCGACCGGGTCGAGTTCGAGCAGCACCTCTGGTACAAGGTCCCGGTGCTGCCGGGCCAGGAGCTGCGGGCTTCGGCTTCCGTCTCCGCCGACCGCCGGGTCAACCGGGACTACGACACCACACTCACCGCGTTCACCGACGGCGGGCGGGAGTTGGTGAAGCACACGGACGCCGGAAACGGCCGTACGGACGTGCAGTCGGCGGGGTTGCGCTGGCCGCGCCCCGGCGACACGGGCGACGCGAAACCCGAGGACGCGCAGAGCGTGTGCCTGATGCTCAGCACAGCCTTCGCGGCCGGTGACGGTGTCGCGCGCAAGCCCGGCCTGCCGGTGGAACTGGCCTTCGACGTGGTCGGCGCCTCCGACCGGAACGTCGCGAACACGCACGGGCTCGGCCACGGCTGGGTGTTCTTCGGCGTACTCGCCGGTGCCGGTCTGGTCGCCGGACTGTTGTCCGGCTGGATCGCCCGGTTCTTCCGTGGAAGCAGGGGGACCGCGTGATGGCTGATTTTGAACACTTCACCCGCCCGTCCGCACTCCTCACGCGCCCGTCCGCACTCCTCACGCGGCTGTCCACCGTACGAAGGCCGTTGATTCTGGCAGCGGGCCTGCTCGTGCTCGGCGCGACGAACGCCGCGGCGGCCCCGAGCCCTTCGCCGTCGGCTCCGGCCGTGCCGGGGTCGGCGTTCGCGAGCGCCCCGGCCGGGACGTCGTTCCTGACCGCCGGTGCGCTCCAGACCGGCCAGGAGGGGCTGGTCTCAGCCTCCACCAACGAGTTCCTCTACTGGTCGTTCCCGGCCGCCGGGGGCAAGGACGTCACCACGAAGGTGACCGTGGACCTGCCGCCGTCGGCGGCGCGTACGGGAGATGAGACCTGGCGGGTGGACGTCTACGACGGCCTGCGGCGGCACCAGCCGTGTGTGGGCGGCCCGAAGACCGACCGCGAGCAGATCACCGCCCCACGCGACATCGCGTCCGTGACGCTGGCCTGCACGCCGCGTACGGTTCGCCCGTGGGCCGACCCGTGGTCGAACGACCCGCTGCCCGGCGTCTACTACGTGCGGGTGACCGGGATCGGCATCCCCGAGGGGGACGCCGGCCTGGCCGTGAAGGTACGGGTCAAGGTCACCACGGAAGACGGCGACAACGCCGGTCCGCAGACCGGGCAGCGGCTCACCCCGCCGCTCGTCCCGGTCAGCAAGGCCGGCGGGGCACCGCTGGCGGCCGGAACGGTCGTGCACAGTCGCGAGGTGGAGATGCCGGAGGGCGCCGACGACGGCGACCCGTTCGGCTGGAACTGGCTGTCCGGCCCTGACGGCCGCTGGGTGTGGACGGCCGGCGGCGCTGCGGTCGCCGTGCTGTTCGGGCTGGCCGGTTTCCACCTGACGCGGATCCGGCGGCACTTGTTCAGCTGACGCGGCGCTTGTCCGGCTGAAACAGCGGTCTGCCCGGCGGCAGCCGGGCAGACCGCTCCGGGTGTGCTGTTCCAGCTGAGCCTGGGACACCGCGCCCGGAGCGGTCCGGTCAGCTCTCCGGCCAGTGGTCAGATCGCCTTCATCACCGCGCCCCGGGCTGTCAGGGTGTCCGCGGTGACGTACACCTGTCCCGCGTCCAGATCGGCGAACCACAGACCCAGCGGAATGATCGGCGGCAACGGCAGTCCGTCCGGGGTGAAGGTCAGACAGGTCAATGGCGTACGGATGCCGTTGATGCAACCGTAGAGCCGGTCTGTGTACAGGACAACATGCCCCTTCAGAGTCAGGTCCGGCGTGGTCATCAACAGGTTGGTGTGCCCCGGATCGCTTGACCGCAGGCGGTAGTTCACCAGTTTTGCGCTGTCCATGTGGACGGCGAGGACCCGCTTCCCCTTACCGTCGGCGGTGGGGAGTGTCCTGATCTCCACCAGTGACGTGCTGCCCGGCTTCAGTGAGTCGGCGGTGGCGTGCGGAGTGGCCGCCACCACCGGTCCGGCATTCAGGTCCGGCGCCGGCCACGGAATCGCGACCTGCGGACTGGCCGACTGAACCGGGGCGGTGGCGGCCCGCGCCACCGGGTCGCCGGTGACGGCCAGTCCGAACAGGACCGCCAGCGGGATGACCGCGACGCGTGCCGCCCCGCCGCCGAGGGCGGAGCCGCCCCCGAAGGCCGGTCCTGTCCGCGGGGACTTCGGCGCGCGGGTCGGCCGGGGCGGGATCACGACGATCGCGTCTTCAGTCGTCCGTACGCCGTCGTCCACCGGGTTGAGCCGAGTCGTCCCCGGCTCTTCCGCAACCGGTTTCATCAGCTCCCCTGCGGTCTTTCCGGGCGGGTCCACCGCATGCTGGGCAGCTTCGCGCTGGGTGTCTACATGCCGGATGCCGCCACAACGGGCGTCCTCGCGCCGGGCGTCCTCGCGCCGGGCGTCCTCGTGCCGGGCTTCGGCGTGCCGGGCTTCGGCGTGCCGGGCTTCGGCGTGCCGGGCTTCGGCGTGCCGGGCTTCGGCGTGCCGGGCTTCGGCGTGCAGCGCCGCGGTGTCCGGTGCCGCGGTGTCCGGTGCCGGGCGTGGGGTCCAGGAGAAGCCCATCCCGCCGCCGAGGACGGCGAGGATCGAACCCACGAGGAACCCGCCCAGGTTGGACAGCGGGAAGGCGATGATCCCGGCCAGCACGCCCGCGAGTGCGGTGAAGTGCCGGTTCGCCGGAGTCACCCAGAGCAGCAGTCCGGCGATGGTGATCACCGCGCCGAGGGCAAGGCTGACGAAGCCCCCCACGCCCATCGACAGCATGATCGGCATCGGCGCCCACGGGATCGCCATGATCTCCACGCCGCCGCAGGCCATGAACAGGCCGCCCCAGAACGGGCGGGAGCGCCGCCAGCGGTGGAAGGCCCGGCGGGCCGGCAACAGCCGCTCGCGCGGGGTCCCGGCCGCTGCCCACTGGCTGGGGAACTCCGCCACCCGCGCCGCGCGACGCCGGCGTTTCCTCAGAAGCATGACTTCCCGTCCAGCGCGACCTGCAGCCGCAGGCCCTTCAGCTTGAACTGCCCACCGGTGGCGGCCCAGGCGGTCGCCTTGACGTTGTTGGTCTTGATGTTCTTGGCCTGCAGGCCGAACGCGCCGGAGTCACCCGTCACGCCGGGCACCGCGTCGAGGGTCGCCGCGTCCCGGCCGATCTCGGCCGTGCCGAACTCCGCGTCGCCGCTGAAGTCCTCGGAGTCGATCAGCAGGTTCTGTGCGGTGACCTGACCGGCCGGACCACCTGCGGTCAGTTTGATCGTGACGTTGCCGATCGGCGTCTTGACGGTCGCGGACTGGCAGATGTCCGCCAGCTTCGCGTTGCCGACACCGAGCAGCGACACCGGATGTGACTTGCCGTCAGACGATTTGTCGATCTTCACGAACGAGGTCAGACCGTCGCCTTCCAGGCTGGAGCTGGTGACCTGGAAGCTCGACCCGGAGACGGCGAAACTGGCCGGCATCGCGCCCTCGGCCATCGCCGCGCCCATCGCGAAGATCACGCCGACGGCCGGGACGATCACAAGGCCGGCTTTCAGCCACCGGGTCCTGCCCTCCGTTACTTCTTTGCTCTCAGACTCACGCATGGAACCTCCTCATGACCGGCGGGCGGCATCGCCCGCCCGGGATTGAGACCAGGCGTACGTGGTGCGGTGATCGCCCCGCGGCGGTCGCCCCGCGGGGGTGCCCGGCGGGAAAGCGGAAGGTGCGGGCGAAACGGGAGCGTATGACACGGGTGTGACCCAGGACACCACTTTGACCACTGTGAGCTGAGTCACAGTCAAATGATGTTGCGATGTAACCAGCCAGTCGTTGCGCGGATTCCCAACAGGCCGCCAAGGCGCCCTTGCGAGAGGCCCTACTCGGCAGTAAGTTAATCGCCGCTAGGGAGATTTCGGCGCGGACTCCAACGGAGGAGGACAGCGATGACCCAGCTCGAGAACCCACCTGTGCACGTGGCGCCACAGACGGCTCCACAGACGACTCCACCCGAGGCCGGGCACCACCAGCCGTCCGGGGACGAGGTCGAGAACCTCCTCCTCCAGCCGCGCGACGTCCAGTTCGACTGGTCCGCCCTGCCCATGCACTGGGTGCCCGGCGACCCGCAGACCACGCACACCCTCAACGTCCTGCACCTGTTGCTCCCCGAGGGCGAGCGTTGGTTCGCGGCCATCTTCAAGCAGGCGCTGCCGCTGATCACCGACGACCGGCTGCGCGAGGACGTCCTGGGCTTCATCGCCCAGGAGCACATCCACGCCGAAGCCCACCAGGGAGTCCTCGACCACCTGCTTGAGCGCGGCCTGGACTGCCGTCCCTACACCCGGCAGATGGAGTACCTCTTCCGCAAGGTCCTCGGCGAACGCACCGACCTGTCGCCGGAGTTGAGCCGCGAGCACCTGGTCGAGCGGATCGCCACGGTCGCCGCGATCGAGCACTTCACGGCGTACATGGGCAACTGGGCACTCACCCACTCCGAAGCCCTCGACCGGGCCGGGGCCGACCCGGTGATGCTCGACCTGCTGCGCTGGCACGGCGCGGAGGAGGTCGAACACCGCACGGTGGCCTTCGACCTGATGGCGCATCTGGACAGCCGGTACATCCGCCGGACCCGGGCGATGGCGATGACCGCGCCGCCGTTCATCTGGCTGTGGATGCGCGGCGTGCGCTTCCTGTTCGCCGGCGACCCCGAGCTGGACGCCGCGGCGAAGCCGTCCCTGCGCGCAGCGCACAAGGCCATGAAGGCCGGGAAGCTCCCGAAGCCGATGGACCTGTTCAAGTCGTTCCTGAACTACTTCCGGCCCGACTACCACCCCACCCAGGAGTGCTCGACCCTCCGTGCGGTCGCCTACCTGGGCACCTCCCCCGCGGCGCGCGCCGCCCAGTAGGCCGGTCCCGGACAGGCAAAGCCGGGGCGGCCTGTCCGGGCCCTCCTCCCCCACCGCCCCGACCTGCCGCGTCGTTCATGAAAAAAGTCCACCGTGAAGATCACTGAAGGGCATTTTGTCCACGACCGACGCGGCAAATCCTCCCTTCCGGAAGGAACAGTCCCTTGAGCGCGGTTCCCACCAGTCCCCCGCAGGTCGGGTACAGCCCGCCTGAGCCGGACCCGTACGACGTCCCCGAAGACCTGTACGGCCGACCGCGCAAGGACTGGCGGATCCGCCTGTTCGGCGCGGCACTTGAGGGATACATCCGCACCCTCCGGCCGGGACGCACGGACCGGGGCGCGCCGCCCAAAGGCCCGGCCACCCGCGAACTCCTCGTCGCCGAACGGCAGATCGTCGCCGACGATGTCATCGCGATCCGGCTCGCCGCCACTGACGGTTCGCCGCTGCCGGTCTGGCAGCCGGGCTGCCATCTGCACCTGCTGTTGCCGTCGGGGCTACGTCGGCACTACTCCCTGTGCGGTGCACCGTCCGACCGTACGTCGTACCGCATCGCAGTCCGGCGGCTCCCTGGCGGTGGCGGCGGTTCCCTCGAAGTCCACGGCCTGCGTACGGGCGACCGCCTGCGGGTGTCCGGGCCGCGCAACGCCTTCCCGTTCGCCGCGGACCGCTCGGTGCTGCTGATCGCCGGCGGCATCGGCATCACGCCGATCCTTCCGATGGCCCGTGAGGCGGCCCGGCGCGGCCTGGACTGGCGGCTCGTCTACACCGGCCGCAACCGGGTGTCGATGCCGTTCATCGACGAACTCCGCGCGTTGTCCCGGGACCGGGTGGAGGTCCGGCCCGACGACGAGTTCGGCGTGCCGGGCGCCCGCGACCTGCTGCGCCGCGCACCGGAGGGCAGTGCCGTCTACTGCTGCGGCCCGGGTCCGATGCTGGAATCCGTACGCGACGCCTTTCCGCAGAGCGCCGCCCGCGCCCTGCACACCGAACGCTTCGGCACCCCGCCGATCACCGACGGCAAGCCGTTCGAGCTCCAGTTGGGCAGGGGCGGGCAGATCCTGCACGTGCCGGCCGACCGTACGGCCCTCGACGTTCTGGGCGACGCCCGGCCGACCGCTCCCTACTCCTGCAAGCAGGGGTTCTGCGGCACCTGCCAGGTGCGGACCCTCGGCGGGGAGATCGACCACCGGGACAAGCGCCTCAACCCGACCGAGCGGGCCGCCGGGCTCATGCTGCCGTGCATGTCGCGCGCCCCTGAGGGCGAACGGATCGTGCTCGACCTCTGAACGCCAGACCGCACTGGAAGGGAAGGGAACGCACATGCCGCACGAATTCCCATTCACCGAGGCTGACTTGGCCCGGTTCCGGGAGACCCAGCAGCTCGCCTACCACTGCGCGTCGAAGGTCGCCGACTGGCTGGAGCCCGGCGTCACGGAGAAGCAGGCCGCCGCCCGGCTCGACGCTGAACTGACGGACGCGGGCGTACGGGACTACTTCCACATTCCGTTCGCGTGGTTCGGCGACCGGTCGGCGTTCCGGAACTTCTGGAGCCCCTTCCAGTTCTTCCCCACCGACCGGGTGCTGACCGAGGGCATGCCGTACGTCCTGGACTGCGCGCCGGTCGTGGACGGCTACACGGCGGACATCGGTTTCAGCGGCACGCTGGGCGAAAACGCCGTCTGGCAAAGGCTCGACGCGGATCTCCTCACGTACCGCGACCTGATCCTCGCCGAAGTCAGGACGCGCAAGCCGCTCGACGACATCTACGCGGCGGTCGACGCGCGGATCCGGCTGCACGGCTACGACAACCGCCACCAGCGTTACCCGGGACGGGTGATCGGCCACCAGGTGACCCGGATGAAAGTGCGCAACCCGGTCGGCGTGAACGTTCTCGGGTTCGGCGTACGGGCGTTGCGCACGCTGGGCCGCGAGTTCCTCGGCGAGAGCCTCAAGAAGCGCTCGCCGCTGTGGGCCGACGGCCGGATGTCCCGCCACGCTCCCACGCCGGGACTGTGGGCCGTCGAACCGCACATCGCCTTCCGCGAGGTGGGCCTGAAGTTCGAGGAGTTGCTGGTGGTGACCGACGACGATGTGTACTGGCTGGACGAGGACCTGCCGCACGTGCGGCGGGGCGCGGCGCGCGCGGCGGTGGCCGCGTGATGCCGCTGCCTGGGCGCACTCAAGAAGGCAGGGCCAGCTGATGCCACCGTCGGGACCCACGTGGGAAGGCAGGGACGCGTGAAACATTCGACCGTCCTCAGCGGCGATGTGCCGATCGCCGTGTACGAGCAGGGCGATCCGGCGCACCCGGCAGTCCTGCTCGTGCACGGCTACCCCGACACCCACTCCGTGTGGGACGACGTGGCCGCCGCGCTCGCGGTGGACCACCACGTCGTGCGCTACGACGTGCGCGGAGCCGGGGCTTCCGGTTCGCCGCGCGGGAAGGCCGCCTACCGTCTCGAGCTGTTGGCGGCCGACCTGTTCGCGGTGGTGGACGCCGTCGGCGGCCCCGTGCACGTCGTCGCGCACGATTGGGGTTCGGTGCAGGCGTGGGAGGCCGTGACCGCGCCGGGCGCGGAGCGGCGCATCTCCTCGTACACCACGGTGTCGGGTCCTTGCCTGGACCACGTCGGGCACTGGATCCGGCGGCGGCTGTCCCGGCCGACGCCGCGGCATGTGAAGCAGCTCCTCGTCCAGCAGCTGCACTCCTGGTACATCGTGGTGTTCCATCTGCCGGTGCTCGCACCGCTGGTGTGGCGGGCGGGGCTGGCGCGGCAGTGGCCGAAGGTGCTTTCCCGCCTTGAAGGTGTCTCTCCGCGCGCGGGTCACCCTGCGCGGACCTTGGAACAGGACGCCGTACGGGGCATCCGGCTCTACCGCGCGAACATGATTCCCCGGCTGCGGAAGCCACGGGAACGGACGACTCAGGTCCCCGTACAAGTCGTCGATCTGATGCATGACCACTACGTCGGCCCGGCGATGTCCGAAGACCTGGAGCGGTGGGCACCGAACCTGACCCGGCGTCGACTCTATGCGACGCACTGGTCGGCACTCCTGGAGCGGGGCGACGAAACAGCGAGGATCGTACGGGAGTTCATCACTCAGGTCGACGGGAAGGCCCCAGTCGTGGCGCGTAGTTCGGACCCATTCACCGGGCGCCTCGCCGTCATCACCGGCGCCGGTGGCGGCATCGGCCGGGAGACCGCACTGGCCTTCGCCGAGGAGGGCGCGACCGTCGTCGTGTGCGACATCAACCTCGAAGGCGCGAAGCGTACGGCCGAACTCGCGTCCCTCATCGGCCCGCAGGCGTTCGCGTACGAACTCGACGTGCGCGACGGCAAGGCGGTGGACGCCTTCGCCACTCAGATCGCGGAGGAGCACGGGGTCCCGGACATCCTCGTGAACAACGCCGGGGTCGGCCATTCGGGCGGAGTGCTCGACACCACGGAAGCTGAATGGCAGCGGGTCCTCGACGTCAACCTGTGGGGTGTGATCCACGGCTGCCGGGCCTTCGGCACGCTGATGAAGGAACGCGGCGAGGGCGGGCACATCGTCAACCTCTCGTCCGCCGCCGCGTACCTGCCCTCGAAGCTGATGGCGGCCTACAGCACCAGCAAGGCCGGGGTGTTCATGCTCTCGGACTGCCTGCGTGCGGAATTGGCTCCCGCCGGGGTGAAGGTGAGCGCGATCTGCCCCGGCATCGTCAACACCGGGATCTCCCGGACGACGACGTTCTCCGGGCTTGACGCCGAGCAGCAGGAGGCCAAGCGGCGGAAGGTCACCAAGATGTATACGCGTAGGGCCTTCCCGCCGGCGAAGGTCGCCCGGGCGATCGTCAAAGCTGTGCGGACCGGAAAACCGGTGGTCCCGGTGACACCGGAGGCGAAGGTGGCGCGGGTGCTGTCCCGACTGTCGCCCGGGCTGCTGCGGCTGGCCGCGCGGGTGGACGCGGCTTAGCAGCACGAGTTTGGGGTTTGCGGGGCCTGGTCCGGCGGGGTCAGGCGCCCGGCAAGCCCCAAGCTCAGCGTGTCCGGCCTATTCCTCTTTCAGATAGTCGAGCATGTACGCCGTTTCCAAAAACGCGCCCACGGGCTCGGGCAGGTGCACTGGCTGTCCGATCGGAACAGGGTCGCTCACCTCCCGGTACGCGCCCCCACGCGGATCCGCGTATACAACGACGGCCTGATCGCGACGGTCGATCAGGAGGTACACAGGAACTTCGGCCACCGCGTATTCGGTGGCCTTCTCCGTTGTATCGGTACTGCGGTTGGAAGACGTCACTTCCGCGAACAGCTGGACACCGGACGTCCCGGTCATCCGACCACCCCGGAACGGAGCGCGCCGGTCGGCGTCGAGCACGAACAGATCGGGGATGCGGCCGTAACCGAAACCGACCTGGAATTCGACCCCCTCGCCAACTTCCCACTGCGGCACTGCCAGGTCGAGCTGCTGACGAAGACCACGGACGATCTTGAAATGCCCGTAGTCGGCGCTGGTCATCATGACCAGCCCGTGCGGGGTGGCCTCCCAATGGATGCCTTCGAACTCCGGATCGGTCGCAGCGCGCACAGCACGCAGACCCGCGGTCAGCGCTTCGGAGCGGTCCCGAGGCATACGGGGGTCACGGATCGGAGCGTTTTCGTCCTGGTGAGCGGCCATGTCAAAACTCCAAGGCATATGAAGGACTGCACTCCGATCGTATGCGACCAGGCGGGCCATCAGCCTGCCGACGCACCTTCCCGCGCAATGTGCGGGAGGGGATGAATGTGCTGTCGCCCCCAATGTTCGAAGTCCCCGCCTTCGTTATTCTGCCGCCGGGCCGCTGCGGCCGACGATACGGGTGTGCGGTTCAAGCACACTCCAGATCCAGGTTTCGTCACGGTCGCCGAACCCGTATGACGTCAGACGGCGATCCACAGCATCGCCCCGCCGATGGCCGCCAGGTCCTCAGCCACCCGCGCCCGCGGGCTCAGCAGTTGCAGCCGCGCGCAGTCGTTGACCACCATCAGCACGGCCGTCACCGTCAGCTGCGCCTCCCCTTCGGACAACTCCGGGCGTACGGAACGCAGTTGCCGCACCCAGGCGGCCACGTGGTCGCGCCTGATCCGGCGCAGGTCGGCGGACCCTCCCGTGGGGAGAGGGAACACCTCGCTCACCAGTGTGCCGACGATGTCCCCGTGTTCCAGGGTGAGTTCGATGTACGAGCGCAGCAGTAGCCCGAGCGACTGCTCCGGCGTCGCACCCTCGGTCAGCGCGCGGGCCGCGCCCAGTTGGAGCCATTCCGCGCCCCGGGTGACCACCGCGACGAGCAGGTCGTGCTTACTCGCGAAGTGGTAGTAGACACTCGGCCCGGTGATGCCGGCCGCCGCACCGATGTCCTCGATGCCGACACCTTCGAAACCCTGTTCGCGGAACAGCCGGGCGGCGGCGGCCAGGAGGAGCTCGCGGCGGACTGTGGGGGTTGTCGGGACCGTCATCGGAACGCTGGGTAGAGCTGGGCGCACAGGCGCCTGCACCAGCCGCATCACCAGGTCGTACAACAGCTGCTCGAAGCGCTGCAAGGGGAGCACCGCCGCGTGGTACGACGGGCTGGCCAGCGCTGACATCACACACCAGGACAGGAAGATCCGGTCCGACTCCGGCAGGTCGGGGCGCAGCGGGTCGAGGAGTCCGGCGGTGCGCACGGCGAACGCGGCGAGGCGCTCGAACATCTGCCGCTGCTGGTCAGCGGGCAGGTGCCGGACTTCGCGCTCCCACAGCGCGGGGACGTCGCGGCGGCGGTGCGCCATCGCGGTGAGCGCGCGGACCTGGGCGGCGAAGCTCAGTTCGACCTCGTTCACCGCGGCTTCGGTGACATCCATGCCTTCGAAGATGGTGAGGGCGAGGAGTTCCTGTTTGGTGCGTACGTGCCGGTAGAGCGCGGCCGACGTGACGTCCACCGCAGCGGCGATGTCGTTCATCGACGTGCCGTGGTAACCGCGTTCGTGGAAGAGCTTGGCGGCGGCCTGGACGATCAGTTCCTTGCGGTTGCCCGGCCGTTTGCGCACTAGTGCTCCGGTGCCCCGCCCGGCCCCTGTTACCGCAGGTTCAGTGCCCGCCATGGATTTCCTGTCTGCGCGACGCCGCTACCAGTGCATTGTCGCGCACCGGAGCCCCGGGCGGCTCGTCGCCCGGGGCTCCGGTTTTGATTCTGATGGATCGTCAGCAGACCGCGCCGCAGCGCGGCCGCCGGTGCGGCCGGGCAACTGTCGGCAGACTTCGCCGCAGCGGGGCCCACCGCAGGACCCGGCAACTGTCAGCCGACGAAGGTGATCCGGTCCGCTTTCGGCGGCGCGAGCGGTGCGTCGGCCTTCGAGTGCGCGGCCAGGTAGGCCAGGAACATGTCGAGGTCGCTCGCGCCGACGAGCTTGTTCGCGCCGGTCTTGAAAGCGGCGAAGCCGTCGCCGCCGCCGCTCAGGAACTCGTTCGCGGAGACGCGGTAGGTCTTCGCCGGGTCGATGGCGACGCCGTTCAGCTTGACGCTGCCCGCGACGACCTTGTCAGCGCCGGTCCTGGTCTTGTCGACGCTGTAGGTGAAGCCCTGTGACACCTGGAGGATGCGCGGCGACGCGGCGTTGCCACCGGTGAACTGCTGGGCGAGCAGGTCGAGTACGGCCTGGCCCTTGAGGTCGACCGTCACCATCATGTTCGTGAACGGCTGGACGGTGAACGCCTCGGCGTAGGTGACCACGCCGTCGCCTTCGGTCCCGGCCGCCTTGTACTGGAGGTCGGAGCGGATGCCACCGGGGTTCATGAAGGCGATCTGCGCGCCGCCCTTGTCGGCTGCGGCGGTGCCTTCGAGCTGGGCGTCGGTGACCACGTCGCCGAGGGGCTCTTCGGGTGTGGTGGCGCCGCGGCCGAGGATGTCCGCGGAGATCCAGCCGACCTGGCGGTTCGCCACGGGGGCGGCGATCTTGCGCCAGCGCTCGATGAGCTCGGTGATGTCGGGGGCCTTGGGGATGTCCCGGCGGACGATGTTGTTCGCGGCCTTGACCGACGTGCGGACGATGTCGCGGGTGCGCTTGTCGTACGTCATGTCGATCTTGGTGAACTCACGGCCGAACGACGCGCCGGAAGTGACCAGACGGGGCTGCCCGGCGGGGTCGGGGATGCTGCACACGTACGACTGGTGGGTGTGGCCGGTGACCACCGCGTCGATCGCCGGGTCGAGCTTCTTGGCGATGTCGACGACCGGTCCGGACAGGCCCAGCGCGCCGCCCGCGTTGCAGTCGAAGTCGTACGCGGACCCGGACGGCGGCAGGCCGCCTTCGTGCAGGAGGACGACGATGGACTGCACGCCCATGGCCTTGAGCAGCGGGACGTACTTGTTCGCCGTCTCGACCTCGTCCTTGAACTGCAGACCCTTGACGCCCGCGGCGGTGACGATGTCGGGGGTGCCCTCCAGCGTCATGCCGATGAATCCGACCCGCGCGGGGCCCACCTGCTGGATGCTGACCGGGGCGAGGATGGGGCGCTTGGTCCGCTCGTCGAGCACGTTCGCCGCGAGGTATTCGAAGTCCGCGCCGTCGAAGCGGCGGCCCTTGACGTAGCCGCCGTCCTTGGGGTGGTTGCCGCCGTACTGCATGCGCAGGAGTTCGGTGCGGCCCTCGTCGAACTCGTGGTTGCCGACGCTGGTGACGTCCAGGCCGAGCTTGTTCAGCGCCTCGATGGTCGGCTCGTCGTGGAACAGGCCGGACAGCAGCGGGGAGCCGCCGATGAGGTCGCCGGCTGCGACGGTGACGCTGTTGCGGTTCTTCTTGCGGGCGTCGCGCAGCGCGGTGGCCAGGTGCTCGACGCCGCCGGCGGGGGTCTGGACGAGTTTGCCGTCCGGGCCCCGCTCAGCGACAGTGCCGGAGGATCCCTGCGGCTCGTCGAGGTTCCCGTGCAGGTCGTTTATCGCCAGCATTTCCAGCTCGGCCGTACGGCCGTGACCGTGGTCGTTCCAGGCGGAGGCGGAGGCCGGGAGGGCGGCGACGCCCATGACGGCTGCGGTGAGCAGGCTGGTGGTGGCGAGTCGCCGGGTTGTCCGGCCGGACGTACGCGTGGTCATGAAGCCCCTTCGGAATGGGCGCATCCGAAGGTGGATGGGGACGGATGCGTCAGGCTGACCTTAAAACACGTCATGACCCGGAGGAATACGGGTTGGCCACCTACCGGTGAACCGTGGCCAACAACACGGTCGAGCGTGGTGACTTATCGTCCGGAAAGCCTGCGAAACCGCAAAACCGGGTGAATCCGTACGTAATTATCGCCGGTAACGCGCACTGCCTGAGCAGCGTCAACGCCCCTCGACCAGTCCCGTGGCGCCTTCGCTGCGCACCGCTTCGCGGATGAAGGCGGCCGCCGGCTCGTAGCGCTCACGCGTCCCCGCGTCCCCGCGTCCTCGCGTCGAGCGCCGGACCGGCGAGCACCGCGTTGAGGTTTACCACCCGGAACGGCGGGCCCGGTCCCGTCGGGCGTCCTGGCGCTGCCGGTGTGCTTCAGGCCGGCCGCGTCCATCGTGTCGCGTGACAGACAACGCTGAGCGGGCATCCCGGGATGCCCGCTCAGCTTCAGCGCCCGTGCAGCAGCTGTGTTCATTCAGCGCGGCTTTCGGTTCTGCGCGGTGTTCAGTTCAGCCCGGTGTTCAGTTCAGCCCGGTGTTCAATTCAGCCCGGTGTTCAGTTCAGCCCGGTGTTCAATTCAGCCCGGTGTTCAGTTCAGCCCGGTGTTCAGTTCAGCCCGGTGTTCAGTTCAGCGGCACCACCGGTCAGGCGGTCGCCGTCAGGTAGCGGTCCGCGATCAGCCGGCCCAGCGCCGGGTGCGCGCCCAGCGGAGCGCACGCGGTGCCGCCGATCCGCTCGGCCGCGTCGGCGATCAGCGCCTCGTCGCCCTCAAAGCCGAGCACGTACGGGGCGACGGCGATGCGGTGGGCGCCCATCCCGCGCAGTGTCGCGGCGGCTGCGGACAGTGCCTGCGGGTCGTCGATGCCCGCGGCCACCACCGGCAGGGCGAGCCGGGCGGCCAGGAGCACGCCGGTCATCTCCGCCGCGCTCACGGCCTCGGGACCTCCGGCGACGGCGATCACGACACCCTCAGCGGCGGTGACGATGGTGAACAGCCTGGCCCGGTCGGCGCGGACCAACTGGGCCTCGGAGAGCCGCTCGTGCAGCGCCTCGGCCAGCGCCGGGTGCGGGCCGAGCGGATCGGTCACCGTCAGCGGGACGTCTGATGCGGCGACAGCCGCCGCGACGACGCTCAGCAGCCCGGCGTCGGGGCCGAGCAGCAGCGGCACGACCACAGCGGCGGGCCCGCCGCCCTCAACGGGGGTGGCGGTCAGCGCAGCGCCCCCCTCACCCATGAGCACCGGGCGCACGTCGAGCCCCGGCAGGGCCGCGCGGGTGAGCAGACTGATCTCGGCGATGAGCGCGCCCAGGCCTTCCTGGTCCACCCCCGGCACGGCGAGCAGCAGGGGCACCGCGCCCTCGGGGAGTTCAGGCGCGGACGGACGGCGGTGCCGTCCGGCCACCGGTTCCTGGACCTTGGGCCTACGGGTCGGCAGGCCGCCGACGCCGGGTGAGCGGGTGGGCAGCCCGCCGGCGGTGGCTGACGCCGTGACGGGTGCGGGAGCGGTGGCGCGGTCGGCGTCGGGAGATGAACTCATGACTGCGGATGCTATTCACTCTCCCGTGGGAGATCACCTCGTATGCCGGAATCAGAAACAGACATACGGCGTTTTTGACTACAAGTCACCCGCATATATCCGTACATGTGACGCAGTCGTTGCCTGGAGCGGTGCTCACGCCAACTGCGGAACCGGTTCATCCACCACCACGCCTGCGACCGCACCCGCGGTGGTGAACAGCTCCGCCACGCTCCCGGCGAAGTCAGGGAGCAGTCGGACCGCCACCGCGGCTGCTTCGGACGAGCCGCCCAGACCGGCCCACACCGCCGCGTCGAGGCAGTCGAGCACTTCCCGGGCGTAGTCGGCGGTCACCGGGAAATCCCTGATGCAGCCCGCCGCTTCGAGTACGGCCCGGGCCGGGCGCGCGGTCTCGAAGACCTGCCGGGGCCCTATCTTCGTCCCGAAGACGGTGGGTACAGCGGCGTTGTACTGCCGGCTCCCGCCGTGCCAGCCCCACTCGCTGCCGCACACCGGCCACTGGAAGCGCGGCCCCGCGCGCACCCCGGTGAACTCGTCGGTGCACTCGGGCCAGCGGGCGAGCATCCAGCGGGCCTCCGTGGACAGCGCCTTGCGCCGGTCGAGGCGCCGGAGCAGGTCCCAGTCCGCGTACGGCGTCTCCAGCATCGGCCAGAGCAGCGTCGGCCACGCCCGGCGCAGCCGCTTGACGAGGCGTCGGGTCGACACGGCGGGGGCCGCGTCAGCGCGCAGTGCCGCAAGCCCGGTCTCCCCCTCAGCGATCCAGGCGCGCAGTTGGGCGGCCTGGCGGCCGTCCATCGTCTCCAGGTCGCCGATCAGGTCGAGCGCGGCCGTCGATCCTTGCCGCTCCCACAGGCGCAGCACAGCGCCGTACAGCAGTCCGCGGTAGCGCGGCGCCCGGAACGGGTGCCCGGAGCCCTCGGCGGGGAAGAGCTCGCGCAGCGCTTCGAGGCCGCCGTCCCGCCAGGCCGCCGCGCAGTCGGCGACGGAGTGTGTGGTTGCGTCGCGGCGCAGCAGTGCGACGCGGACGAGCAGCGGGTCCCCCGACCACACAGCGGGCTGCTGGAGTGACCGGGGCACGTGGGCGCACAGGTGGTCGACAAGTGCGGGGTCCAGCGGCACGGTGTCCGCGGCGAGCATGATGCGGGCCCGGATGACCGGTGACGTCCGGGAGTTCAGATAGATCGCGGCGTTCACCCCGGTGTCGCCGACGGCCCGCAGCGCTTCGGCGAGTCCGACGCGGGCCCAGCGGGCGCGGGCCAGGGTGATCTTCTGTTTGCGGGTGGCGTCGGCGACGACCCGGCGGACGACTTCACGGGGCAGGTCGGCGCCGAAGTGCGCGAGGTCCCGCAGGGTGGCCCGCTTGAGGTGGGGGGCCAGGGCTGCGAGCTGTTCCGGGGGCAGGAGCATCAGCAACTGCCTGAGTTCCGGAGTGTTCGCGCGTGAGGCCGCCGGAACGCTCCGGACCGGTCCTGTGTCGTCGCCCGCGGCGGCCGCGGCGAGGTCAGCCGGAGTGCCCTCGTAGGCCGGCAGCAGTGCCACCAGTCGTCGCCAGGCGGCCGGGGACGCGCCCAGGTGCTGTTCGACGGCGGCGGCCAGGTCACGGCTGCCTTCGACGTACGCCCTGGAGTTCTTGACGGCGAGGTGCCGCATCAGCCGCAACACCGCGACGGCCGGGCCTGCCGCGTCGAAGATCCCGCGGACTTCGCGGGTGTCGAGGCGGTAGTTGGCGCCGATCGCGCGGAGTATCGTCCCGTCGCCGAGCCGGAGCAGCGCGCGGACCGTGCCGGCCGGCAGCACGCTGGTGCGGATCAGGTGGGCGGGGAGTTCACCGCGCAGCCTGGCGTGGAGCGCGCCGTCCGCGTCGTCGATCCTGGACAGCAGGGTGATGACTGCGGTGGCCGTGGCCTCCATGGTGGTCCTCCCCGTGGACGGTGCGTCAGGACCGAATCTAGAAGGCGGCACCGACACTCCCGCCCCGGCCGACAAGTGTCAGAGGTGGACTTCCCTGTAGTAAGCAAGGGATCACCGTACGTACGCTGACGGTCTTCTCACGAGCCCGCAGGGAGGCGTATCCGCCATGAGCGTCGGCACGGCTGCTCCGATTCGGCCGAAGAAGTCCGCACGGCACCCGAAGCGAACCGCGGCACCGAGTCCCCCCGTACGCCCGAAGAAACGCCGGCCACACCGCCTCCGGATGCCCGGGACCACGCCGGGGCGGTTGAAGCTCCTCGCCGCGCTGATCCTGCCCGCGCTGGCCCTGGTGTGGGCGTGCTGCTCGGTGGTCACGTCCGGATCGACCGGCGTCGCGGATGACCTGAGGAACCGTCAGACACTCGCCGTGCAGGACGTCGACTCCGTCGCCACGGCACTGGCCGAGGCCGACCGGGCAGCGGCGGTAAGCCTGTTGACCGGGGCGTTCGCCCTGACCGGTCCGGGCCAGGACTACCAGGACGCGGTGAAGACCGCGGGCCAGGCGCTCGAACAGGCCGTCGGCCACCACGCGCGCGGCGGGGACGCGGCCGGGCAGCTCCAGGCGGTGGACGCCTTGATCGTGGAGTACACCGGGCTGATCGGCCAGGCGCAGGCCGGGGACGGCGGGCCCATGACCACGGCGAGCATCGTGTACGCCTCCGACCTGCTGTACGAACCGGACACCGGGGTCCTCGCCCGGCTCGCCGACCTGCGCGCGCTCGACAGCCGGGCGGTGGCCGACAGCCGCGATGAACTGTGGGTCTCAGAACTGGTGTTGGTGCCGTTCGCGGTGGTGACGCTGGTGGGTGTCGGGCTGTGCGTGACGGCGCACGTGTACGTCCGCCGCCGCTTCCGCCGGCGGCTCAACCCGCCGCTGCTCGCGGCGATCGCCGGCCTCCTCGTGCTCACCGGCTGGACGACGGCCCAGCTCCTGTCCACCGCGGCCCGGGTCGACCGGGGCGCCGGAACCGAGTCGGCGCGGGTCTCGACCCTGTGGCAGGCCCGCGCGGCCGTGCACCGGATCGTCGGGGAGGACGCCCTGACGGTGGCCACCTCAGGACTCAGCGACGGCCACCGGGCCGACGCTGAGACGGCACTCAGGCTGCTGGCCGACCCGCTGCCGGAACCCCCGGCGATCACTGCGGTGGAACAGGGCGGGACGCCGTCCTTCACCGGACTGCTCGCGCAGAGCGTCGCAGGCCGGGCGGTGGACAAGCCCGCGGCCGCGGCACTGCGGCACGTGGACCTGCTCGCGGCGGCCAGTCAGGCGGCGTTCGCCAGCACCGACCGCACAACAGCCGCCACGACGATCCTCGGCCGGAACCCGGAACAGGTCTCCGGCGCCGCCGCCGAAGCCGACAGGTCGCTCGCCGTCGCGCTCGGCACGGCGCGGACCCGTACGGATGAAGCCCTCCGGGACGCCGGATCAGATCTCGGCCTCGGCCTCGGCGCGCCCCTGATGTGCGTCGGCATCGCGGCCTTCGCGGTCGGCGGCCTGTGGCGACGCATCGACGAATACCGGGTGGCGTCATGACCAAGCGCAAGTACACGACCGTCATCGCGGCGGCCTGCCTCACCGCGCTCGTCACGCTGCTTCCGACCGGGTGCGACAGTACGGATCCGCAGCCGCGCACCGTGCACATGCTGGGCCTGTGGACCGGAGCCGAGGCGGCGAAGTTCAAGCAGGTCGTCGCGCCGTTCGAGAAGGAGACCGGGATCAAGGTCTCGTACGAGGGCTCCCCCGACCTGAGCGTCGTGCTCGACCACCGGGTGGAGGAGGGCGACCCGCCCGAACTGGCTGCACTGTCCTCCCCCGGCGACCTGCTGCGCTACGCCCGCACGGGTGCCGCGCTGCCGCTGGGGAACATCCCGGAACTGGCCGCCTCCGACACCGAGTACAGCGCGGACTGGCGGATGCTGGGCGAAGTCGAGGGCAGCCGCCGGGCGGTGGTCGTCAAGGCCGCGTTGAAAAGCGTGATCTGGTACGACCCGAAGGTCGTTCCCGTACGGCCGGCGACCTGGCCCGAACTGGTCGCGGCGACCAACAGGATCAAAGCCTCCGGCAACATCCCCTGGTGCCTCGGCCTGGCGTCGAGTTCGACGTCGGGGTGGCCGGGCACCGACTGGGTCGAGGACATCGTCCTGGCCCGGTCGGGGGTGGACGTCTACGACCGCTGGGTGGCGGGCCAACTGCCGTGGACCGCACCGGAGATCAAGCAGGCCTGGCAGACCTGGGGTGACCTGGTGTCCCCGCCGGGGTCCGTGCGCGGCGACGCGCTGGGCGCACTCCTCGCGCCGTACAACGGCACGGCCGCCCAGCTGGCCGGCGGGTCGCGGGGCTGCGCGATGGAGCACCAGGCCTCGTTCGCCTCCGGTTGGTACGCGGCGGTGAAGACCGCTTCCGGCGCACCCGCGCAGGCGGGCACCGACTACGACTCGATGCCGTTCCCGCGCTTCGCCGGCGCACCCGGCGCGGTGCAGCCCCAGGAGGTCGGCGGCGACGCGGTGGCGATGTTCCGCGACACCCCAGAGGCCCGCAAGCTGATCGCCTACCTGGCCTCAGCGCGGGCGCAGACTCTGTGGGTCGCGGCGGGCGGGACGCTGAGCGCCAATCAGAAGGTGGCGCCGGACGCCTATCCGGACCCGGTGAGCCGCCGCCTGGGCCAGTCCCTCGCCCAGGCTCCGACGGTCCGCTTCGACGCCTCCGACCGGATGCCGTCGCAGCTGCGCACCGCGTTCCAGCAGGCGGTGCTGCACTTCATCGCCGACCCGAAGGACCTGGACCAGATCCTGACGGAGCTGGACCGGGTGCGGGTGGGGTCGTACCCGTGAGCGCTCCACCACACAGGCCTCGGCTCGTCGCGTGACTTCCGGAGCGAAGCGGAGGAAGACACGCTCCGAGACCGCCCAAAAAAAACAGATGAGCGGGCCCGCCCCGGCCGGGCCCGCTCATCCAGGTCCCGTCACGCTCCTGAAGGGACACCTGCATTCTCGCCACCCCACGGGTGTATTACGCATTCAGTGATCGAAAAAAGCTCATCCTTTACTATCTCTTGGGCAACCTTCGAGCGCTAAGAACCACTTGAGATGAGATCAGTTGGTTGGGAGGTATCGCAGCTTCGTACAGATTTACGATGGTTTGTCGCGTGATGCCACTCACAAACCTCCACCACTCGTTCGAGCCAATCCCCGCCGGACGCCCTCCCCGGGCGCCCACTGTCGCTAAGACTGATCACCGTGCTTGCCGAAGTGGTCACCGATGCAGGGTCCAACCCGCCGCAGAATCAATCCGCCGGGAGCGGGGCCGAAGTCCCCCCGCCCGACCCCGTCTTCGCCCTCGCCACCCCCGAAGCCGCCGTTGTCGTCGCCACCGACACCACGACGGACGCCGCCGAGGGCTGCGGCCACGGCTCCGACTGGTTCCTGCGCCGCCTCGGCGTGCACCTGCTGACACGGGCGACCGAGCGGCCCGAACGGTCGCTCACCGACTGCCTGGCCGACGCCGTAGCCGAGACCGCCGCGCTGCACGGCGGGCGGTGCGACCTCTCCCTCCCGGGCACGCCGGCCGCTTCGCTCGTGGTGCTCCGGGTGAACGCGGGTCAGCTTGAACACCTTCTGGTGGGCGGCACTTCGGTGCTGATCCGGGCCGGCGACACCGACCACGCGCTCAGCGCACCCGGGGGCACCACGCTGCACCGGGTCGCGGCCAGGCCCTCGGTCACCGGCCGGGCGCACACGGGCAGCATGCCCGCCGCCGACGTCAGGAACGTGGCCCTGCTCGGCGGGAACGCCGTACGCCCGCTCCTCCCCGGCGGGGAGCTGGGACCGGCGCTTGCCCTCGATGTCCTCGCCGAGTCCGGCGGGCAGGCGCTCCTGGCCCGCCTCCGGGCCCATGAACTGCGGGACCACGGCGGGGTCCACGCCCCGCTGGCGCTGGTGCACCTGCGGGCGTGACGCCCCGGGGGAACCCCAGGGGGCGGCACACCCGCAGGACCGTTCAGCCCTTCGACGGCGTGTACGTCCGCACCGCCGGAACCTCGTGGGCCGGCTCGACGACCTTCAGGCCGCCGGGCGCGGTCTTGTCCACCCGCAGGATGTAGGACTGGTAGGTCGACGGCTTCGCCACGTCGGTGAAGTCGATCGACATGCCCAGGCCCAGGTCCACGCCCTTGATCTTGCGGTGCGCTTCGAGCAGGCCGGCGCGGGTCAGGTCCCCGGCGGCGCAGGCCGCCTTCAGCGATTCACCGAAGATCTTCGCGGCGGTGTAGCCGGACAGCACGCCCTGGTCCACCAGTGCCTGCGGATACTTCGCCTTGTACGCGTCGACCATCTGTTTGACGCCGGGGATGTCCGGCGTCCCGACGGCGGGGATCGCGCTGACCATGTAGAGCAGCTTCTCGGCCGCCGCACCGGCGAGCGACTGGAGGATCTGCGGGTGGAAGCCGACCGAACTGGACAGGACCGGCACGTTGAGGCCGATGGCCGCGTCCACGCCGACGGTCGAAGCGGTCTGCGTGGGGCCGCCGCTGACCAGGATCGCCTTCACCCCGGCCTGCTTCAGCGAGGCGACCTGGGCGGACATCTGGGTGTCGGTGGGCTTGATCTTCTGTTCGACGATCTCCAGGCCGGTCTGCTTGGCCGCGTACTTCGACCCGGCGAGCGCGTTCTCGCCGAACTCACCTTCGAAGTAGATGTGTCCGACCTTGTCGCCGGCCTTCAGCGGCACGGTCCGGTTGAGGTACTCCATCGCGATGATCATGTCGATGTCGTACGTCGTCCCGACGACCTGGACCTCGGGCTTGCCGAGCAGGTTGGCCGCCCACGCGAACGGGAAGGCCAGCGTCTTGTCCTGCTTGAAGTTCTCCAGGAGCGCGGTGGTGATGGTCGAACCGATGATCTGCGGGAAGCCCAGGACGTTGGGCTGGATCTCGGTGTAGGCCGCGCTGGCCTTCTGCACGTCGTACCCGTGGTCCTTGACGGTTATCTGGATCTTGCGACCGCAGATGCCGCCACCCTGGTTGACCTGGTCGGCCCACAGCTGCTGGGCGTTGACGATGCTCTGCCCGAGCGGGGCGTACGGGCCCGACAGGTCGGACAGCGCGCCGAGGGTGATGGTGGTGTCGGTGACACCGGGCCCGGTCTTGACCTTCCCCGGCTGCCCGGAGGCCCCTGGGTTGTCCGCCTTGTCGTCGTCACCCTTCGTGCTGCAGCCCGCGGCCAGGGCGAGGGTCAGTGCGGCGAACACCGCCGCCGTACGTACACCGGTCTTGTTCATGACGACTTCTCCTTGGACTCCGTGCCTGACGTGCCTGACGTGCCTGACGTGCCTGACGTGCCTGAAGCACCGGCCGTGCCTGAAGTACCGGCCGTGCGGGACGTACGGGAGCGCGGCCGGCCGCTGAACAGTCCGACCAGGCCGCGTGGAGCGAACATCAGGACGAGGATGATGGCGGCGCCGTACAGGTAGCGGGACGCCTCCCCGGGGCCCACTCCGCTGTCCGTGCTGCCGGGGGTCGCCACCAGCGGCAGCGACTCGGCGTACTTGGACAGCACCGCGGGCAGCAGGCTCACGAACGCGGCGCCGAGGATCGCGCCGCTGACCGAGCCGATCCCGCCGATGACGATCATCGCGAGGTAGTCGATGGACAGCGCCAGACCGAAGTAGTCGGGCACGACCCGCCGGAAGACCATCGCGATCAGCGCTCCGGCGAGCCCGGCGTACATCGACGAGACGATGAACGCCGCCGAGCGGTAGCGGGCCACCGGGACGCCCATCACCGCGGCGGCCACTTCGCTGTCGCGGACGGCGGCCAGCGCCCGCCCGGGTCGTCCGCCCAGGATGTTCCAGGCGAGGACGGCCGCGATGACCAGGAGGACGAGTACGAGGTACCAGAGGCGTTCGAGCCGCCCGAAGGGGATTCCGAGGACCTCCAGGCCGGTCGGGTCGCGGTCGGTGAAGGTGAAGCCGAACAGCGAAAGCGGTTCGACCGTACGGCCGTTGAAGCCGCCGGTGACACTCTTGGCGTTCAGCATGATGTGGTGCCCGATGAACACCAGCGCGAGCGTCGCGATGCCGAGGTAAATGCCGCGCAGCCGCCCGGAGATCGGCGAGAAGAGCCCGCCGACGACACCGGTGAGCACAACGGCCAGGACCAGCGCGATCAGCGGCGGCAGGCCCAGGCCGTCCACCTTGGTGGTGCTGTCCGCGCCGAAGTAGCCGTAGCCGTACGCCCCGACGGCGAGGAAGAACGCGTGGCCCATCGACAGCTGGCCGGTCGTCCCGGACAGCAGGTTGAGGCCGATCGCGCCGATCGCCGCGGTCATCGCGAACAGGCCGGTCTGCAGCCAGAACGCCGAGACGTAGAACGGCAGGACGATGAGCAGCACAAGCCCGACGACCAGGGCCGCCGTGCCGGGCCGCACCGGAACCTGGAACCGCTTCGGCTCGGCGGGCTTCCGCGGCGTCTTCGCCAGGACGGTCTCAGACACGGGTCAGCTCCTTCGACCCGAGCAGGCCGGTGGGCCGCCACAGGAGCACCAGGATCATCACGATGAACGGCGCGACGTCGCCCAGCCCCCGGCCCAGCGGGCTGAGTTCGTCCTGGTAGCCGGCCGCCAGCGCCTCGGTCAGGCCCACGAGCATCGACCCGAGCAGCGCGCCGAGCGCGGAGTCCATCCCGCCGAGGATCGCGGCGGGGAAGGCCTTCATCGCGATCTGCCCGGTGGTGCGGTCCATCCCCTGGGCGGGGAACGACGCCAGGAACACGGCGGCGACCGCCGCGAGCGCCCCGGCCACGCACCACGCGATCAGCTGGACCCGTTTGAGGCGCACCCCCATCAGCGCGGCGGCCTCGCGGTCCTCGGCCGCGGCCCGCATGGACAGGCCCCAGGAGGACCACCGGAAGGCGGCGAAGAACGCGCCGAGCAACACGACGGACACGACGATCGACGCGAGCCGGGCGTCCGCGACGTTGACGTCGCCCCAGTTGACGGTGTGGTCGCGCCACGGGTCGCCGAGGTTCAGCACGTCCGCGCCGATCCGCCGGGTCAGATCGGTGGTCAGCAGGATGTCCACGCCGATCGTGAGGATCGTCAGCGTGTGGACCTGCGTACTGCCCAGTCCCCGGATGAACAGCAGCTCGATGACCCCCGCGGCCACCGCCGTCGCCACCACCGCGACGACCATCGATACGGCGAAGCCGAGGTCGTCGTGCAGCACGGCGATCAGGTAGCCGCCGAGCAGCAGCAGTGAGCCGTGCGCGAAGTTCATCACCCCGGAGGCTTTGAAGATCACCACGAAGCCGATGGCGATCAGCGCGTACACCGATCCCAGGGCCAGGCCGTTGAGGATGATCTCAGCGAGCTTGGTCATGCGTCCTCCTCCCCAGTGCCCAGGTAGGCCCGGACCACCGCCGGATCGCTCTGGATGCCGGCCGGAGCGCCCGAGGCGATCCGGCGGCCGAAGTCGAGCACCGTCACCTGGTCCGCGATGCGCATGACCAGGCCCATGTCGTGTTCCACCAGCACGATCGAGATGCCGAGGGCATCGCGTACGGCCGACACCGCGTCCGCCATCCGGGACCGTTCCCCGGCGTTCATCCCGGCCACGGGCTCGTCGAGCAGCAGGACCTTGGGCTCCATGCACAGCGCGCGGGCCATTTCGACCCGCTTGCGGACGCCGTACGGGAGCAGCGTCACCGGTGTGTCGAACACCGGTCCCAGATCCAGGAATTCGGCGATCTCCCGGGCTCGTTCGCGGTGCTTGCGCTGTTCCCGTACGGCCGACGGCAACCGCAGCGCCGTCGAGCCGAATCCGGCCCTGGTCAACACGTGCCGACCGAGCATCAGGTTGTCGGCCACCGTGCCCTGGGTGAGCACGATGTTCTGGAACGTGCGGGCCAGGCCGAGCCTGGCGATGCGGTGTGGCCGCAGACCCGTGAGTTCCCGGCCACCGAGCCGGACACTGCCACTGTCGGCCCGGTAGACGCCCGAAAGCACGTTGAAGCAGGTCGACTTCCCCGCGCCGTTGGGGCCGATCACCGCGTGGATGCTGCCCGGTGTGACGGTGAAGCCGACCGCGTCGAGCGCGGTGACACCGGCGAACCGCACGGTGAGGTCGGTGACCGTCAACTCCGGTATTTCCAGGGCTGTTTCCGTCACGGTCATCCGGCCCACCTCCGCAGCACGGGGCGCTGGGCGGCCACCGCGGCGGGCTCGTCTTCCACGCCTTCACCCAGGTAGAGCCGGCGGATCTCGTCGGTACGCGCCAGCTCTTCGGCGGCCCCGGACAGCCGGACCTCGCCGACTTCGAGCACATACGCGCGCTGGGCCAGTTCCAGGGCCATCGCGGCGTTCTGCTCGACGAGCAGCACGGCGGTGCCCTGGTCGGCGATCTCCCGGATGATCCCGGCGATCCGGCCGACCATCTGCGGGGCGAGCCCGAGTGACGGTTCGTCAAGAAGCAGCAGTCGCGGCCCGGCCATCAGTCCACGGCCGATGGCGAGCATCTGCTGCTCGCCGCCGGAGAGCAGGCCGCCACGCTGGTGCCGGCGCTCGGCGAGTACCGGGAAGAGTTCGTACACCCGCTCCCAGGTGCCCTTGTCGACGCTGCTCCGGGGGACGCCCAGGGTCCCGGCGCGCAGATTCTCCTCCACAGTCAGCGCACCGAAGATCCGTCGCCCTTCGGGAACCTGGACGATCCCGGCCCGGACGACCAGCGCGGGATCGCGCCCGCTGAGCGGTCGGCCGGCGAACTGAATCGTTCCTGCATCGATCGTGCCGCGGTGCAGGAAAAGCGTTCCGGAGACCGCCCGCAGGAGAGTGCTCTTGCCGGCGCCGTTCGCGCCGAGCACCGCGACCACCCCGCCGGCCGGGACTTCGAGGGTGATGCCGCGCAGTGCCCGCACCGCACGCCCGTAGGTGACCGCCAGGTCCCGCACACGCAGGGATCCCGCCGGGTCGCGCGCCTGATCCATCGAACCCCCACGGGGAACCGGTGTCGCGTACAGAGCGCCTGGAGGTTACCCGCCAGTCTCAGAATGAGACGCACACCACAGCACGCATGGATCAAGCAGTCAAGAGATCCGCTTTAATCGATACATTCCACCGGGCGAGTTGATGATCATGGGATTCCGGACTTTCCGGACGATCTCCCGACAGACCCGCGAACCTACGGACGCTCCCCGTTCCAGCTGAACTCCGCAGCCCGCCGTTCGGTGAACGCGGCCAGTCCTTCCCGGACTTCGGCCGAACCGCGGGAGATCCGCTCCCATGCCGCGATCCGCTCCGGCGGCGCACCGTCGATGACGTCCTTCACCGAACGGACCGTCAGCTGGGACCGGGAGGCGATCGTACGGGCGAACTCATACGCTTCGTCCCGGGTCTTGACGCCGTCCACCAGGCCGATCCGGAGCGCGTGCCCCGCATCGATCAACTCGCCGGAGAACAACAGGTATTTCGCCGCGGACCGGCCGACCAGCTCGACGATCCGACGCGTCGAGCCGGGGTCGTAGACGATCCCCAGCTTCGCCGGAGTGATCCCGAACCTGGCCCCCTCGGCCGCGAACCGCAGGTCGCAGGCCACCGCCAACTGGCAGCCGCCGCCGACGCACGGCCCCTCCACGTACGCGATCGTCGGCTTCGGGAAGGCGGCGAGCGCCTGCTCCGCCGCGGCGTTGAGCCCGTGGTAGGCGTCGGCGCTCTCCGAAGTCGCGTAGTGGCCCTGGAGTTCCCGGATGTCAGCCCCGGCGGAGAAGACGCCTTGACTGCCCGTCAGCATCAGTACCGACACTTCGGGGTCCTTCTCCAGGCCCGTCAGGATCCCGGGAACGGCCGCCCACATGGCGGCCGTCAGGGCACCGCGCGCCTGCGGCCGGTCGATGCGCAGCGTCGCGATAGCGCCGTCGGTCTCCAGAACCAGCCCGTCAACCTGCATCAACGCCCGCTTTCCTCATCGTGTGGCACCACGCCGACGTACCGACCGGTAGGCCGGAAGCGGTTCGGCGCGGCTTCATACTCTTCCAGCGCGTGCGCGATCCACCCGGCGGTGCGGCCGACCGCGAAGACTGCCTCGCCCGCGTCGGCGGGCATTGCGTACCGCAGCGACAGCGCGGCCAAGGCGAGGTCGACCTTCGGTTTTCCGCCGGGTCGCCGGGACATCGCGTCACACAGCACCCGCACGGTCTCCAGCGCCCCGCCGTCGGCCAGGAGTGCGAAGAGCTCCACCGCCCGCACGTCGCCGTCCGGGTACTGTCCGGCCGGGTTGCCGAAGCCGGGCACCGGGACCCCGCTGCGCAGGCGTTCGGCGAGCGCCGCGGGCGGGTCCGCCTGGGCCTCCGTCAAAAACCGGTAGGCGACCGAGCTGGCGAGACCGTGCAGTGGTCCGTCGAGTGCCCCGAGCCCGGCTTGGACGACGGCGTACGGGTCCGCTCGCACGGACGCGGCGATCCGCGCGGCGAAGGTGGAGGCCGCGAGGTCGTGGTCGGCGATGAGCACCAGCGCCCCGTCCAGGGCGGCGATCCCGGCCGGGTCTGGCTGCCGGGAGGTCAGCCGGGGCCAGAGCCGGTCCGCGAGCGAGGAGTCGACCGCTGCCTCAACTCCCTTGAGTGGCAGGGCTTCCACCATCACCGCGAGCAGTGGACCGGCCGCCGCGACGACCGAACCGCGGTCTGTGCCGAACCGCAGCGGATCGACGGCGCCCGCGGCGGCCACGGCCACCCGCAGCCGGTCGGCGAGCCTGGCCCGGGGCGGCAGTGCGGCCACGGCGGCCCGGGCCACGGACACCGTCCCCGGCGTCGACGCGAAGGCGGCTCCGGTGTCGAGGGACCCGGTCCACAGGAAGTCCGCCACGGTCTCGTAGCGGTGACGCCTCATCAGTTCGGCGGCGTCGCGCCCCCGGTAGAAGAGCCGGCCGCCCCGGATGAGGGTCAGTTCCGTCGCCACGTCGGCCGCGGCCGGCTTCGGCGTCCGGCCCCGGGCCGCCCGCCGGGCGAGCTGTTCGACCTCCGTCGCGGCGAACAGGCTGCTGCGTCCGCCGGGTGCGCGGACGCTGGTGAGCTGTCCCCGGCTGACGTACGCGTACACCGTCTCGACCTTGACCCCGAGCCGGTCGGCGACCTGTTCGGCGGTGATCCTGTGCCCGGCCGTACCTTCGGCTTCCATGCCGCCCCTCCAGCATTGATTGAGTCAATGTACGAATTCACTGATACCGGCTGAACCCTACTCGGTCAGCGTTTTCAGTGCTCACATTGACTGGATCAACATTGACAGTACGCGGACACGAGGGGGAAAGTCGGCCTCGGCGGTTCCGGCACCCGCGGACCGCACCTTCTCCCCATCAGGAGTCACCCATGTCCACCACCACGGACACCCGCTCCGACGCGACCGTCGAGGTGCCGCGCGGACTCGCCGGAGTCATAGTCACCGACACCACGATCGGCGACGTCCGGGGTCGCGAAGGGTTCTTCCACTACCGGGAGTTCTCCGCCGTCGAACTGGCGGAGCAGCGCACCTTCGAGGACGTCTGGCAGCTGATGCTCGACGGGACGCTCCCGACTGACCGCGCCGCGCGGGCCCGGTTCGCCGCCGGAGTCGCGCCGCTGCGGCGGGTCCCCGACTCCGTGCGGCCGCTTCTCGCCCCGGTGGCGGCGGCCACGTCAGGGCCACTGGAGGGCCTCAAGGCGATCCTGCCGCTGCTCGGCAGCGCCTTCGGGTTCCGGCCGCTGTACGACACAGCACCGCAGGACCGGCGGCGGGACGCGCTAGCCCTCACCGCGGTGGTGCCGACGGTCGTCGCGGCGCTGCACCGGCTGCGGCAGGGCCTGGAGCCGGTCGAGCCGCACGCGGATCTGTCGTACGCGGCGAACTACCTGTTCATGCTCAGTGGTGAACTGCCGTCAGCTGAGCGGACGGCGGCGATCGAGAGCTATCTGATCTCCACGGTCGACCACGGTTTCAACGCGTCCACCTTCACCGGCCGGGTGATCGCGTCCACCGGCGCGGATCTGGCCTCGTGTGTGAACGGCGCGCTGGGTTCCCTCACCGGCCCCCTGCACGGCGGCGCGCCCAGCAGGGCCCTGGACACCCTGGACGCGATCGGCACCCCGGAGCGGGCCCGCGACTGGCTGCGCGAACGAGTGCTGGCCGGGGACCGGATCATGGGATTCGGCCACCCGGTGTACCGCACCGAGGACCCGCGCGCCCGGCTGCTGCGCGGCATCGCGTACGGCCTGGGTGGTGAACTTCCGCAGTTCGCCGGGTTGGTGGAGCGGCAGGTCGTCGAGGTGCTGGCCGAGTTGAAGCCCGGTCGCGAGCTGCACACGAACGTCGAGTTCTGGGCGGGTGTGGTGATGGAGCAGTGCGGTCTGCCCCGGTCGATGTTCACCCCGACATTCGGAGTGAGCCGTACGGTCGGCTGGTGCGCGCACGCCCTCGAACAGGCCGCCGACAGCAAGATCATCCGTCCGTCGGCGCGCTACACGGGTCCGGTGCCGCCGCAGCCGGTGCCGGTTCCCGGCTGACCACCGGCAGTCGGCGGCCGACCACTTGTCATCCGTACGCAAAGGTCTTGACCGGTCAGGTTTTCCCGGTGTCGCCCGGCAGTCCCGGCTCCAGCGCCGGTGCGCAGGTCTCGCACCCGCCGTGCCGGCACGGTTCGGGGTGCGGCGCATCGCCGGGCAGGTCCTCAAGGGCGTCGCCCGGCACGGTGAACCAGGCCAGCAGCGCCGAGACGACCATCATCACCGCGCAGGCGATCATCGCCTTGTCGAAGGCGCTGTCGACCGGGCCGGCCTGCTGGTAGCCGTCGCCGACCAAGCCGACGGCGGCCGGCAGTCCGGCCACCGCGAGCAGCCCGGCGGCCCTGGCCACCGCGTTGTTGACGCCGCTGCCGATCCCCGCGCGCCCGACCGGGACCGAGGCCAGCACCGTGGCTGTCAACGGGGCCACCGCGGTGGCCAGGCCGAGGCCCATCAGCACAACGCCGGGCAGCACTTCGGTCCAGTAGTCGCCGTCAGAGCCGATGCGCAGCATCAGCATCAGTCCGGCGGCGATCAGCAGCGGTCCGATCGTCATCTGCCAGCGCGGCCCGATCTTCTTCGCCAGCGCCCCCGCCCTGGCGGACAGGAACATCATGAACACGGTGACCGGCAGGGTGGCGACGCCAGCCGCGCGGGCGGTGTAGCCGGAGACGATCTGCAACTGGAGCACCAGGAAGAACGTGATCGCCGAGAGCGCCGCGTACATGAAGAACGTGACGGCGTTGACCGCGCTGAACCGCCGGGAGCGGAACACGTCGAGCGGCAGCATCGGGTTGGCGCCGCGGCGTTCGACGACGATGAACGCGACGCCGAAGGCAAGCCCGGCGACACCGACGACGGCCGCCTGTACGGGTCGGTCGACGGCCTCGATCAGCGACCAGGTGAGACCGGCGAGGAACAAGGCGACCAGTGCGGCTCCGGGGAGGTCGAAGCGGCCGTGGGCCGATTCGTCCCGGGTCTCGGGGACGTGCCGGTGGGCGACCCACACGGTGACCGCGGCGAGCGGCAGATTGATCAGGAAGATCAACCGCCAGCTGACCGCGTCGACCAGCCAGCCGCCGAGGAACGGCCCGACCGCGATGGCCGCGCCGCCGAGCCCGGACCACGCGCCGATGGCCTTGGCCCGGTCGTCGGGGTGGAAGGTGGCCTGGATGATCGCCAGCGACCCGGGGGTGAGCAGCGCCCCGCCGACACCCTGCAGCGCGCGGGCCGCGATGAGCGTCTCAACGTTGGGGGCCAGGCCGCACAGCGCGGAGGCGGCGGCGAACCAGACGACGCCGACGACGAAGACCTTGCGGCGGCCGAGCCGGTCGCCGAGGGAGCCGCCGAGGAGGATCAGCCCGGCGAGGGTGAGGGTGTACGCGTTGACCGTCCACTGGAGGGCGGACAGCGGGGCGTCCAGGTCCTCGCCGATCTTCGGCAGTGCGACGTAGACGACGGAGCCGTCGAGCATCGCCATGCCGGAGCCGAGGATCGTGGTGAGGAGGATCCCGCGTGCCGCGGGTGTCCCGAACCTGATCTGTCCGACGGTCCCCGCGTCGGTCATGCGCTGTCCCGGTCGTGTGCTGCCTCGGTCATGCGTCCGATGATGCCCGGCGGCCGGGCCGGCCGCCCTCCGGGTGCGGCTTCAGGCGTGCCGGGACCAGTTTCTTCACCCAGGGGTGCGCGGACCGGCCCGGCCCCGGTACGACGACGAGCCCCACCGCCATGATGACCAGGACGGCGACGGCGTCCAGCCAGTAGTGGTTCGCGGTGACCACGACGACCAGGAGGGTGATCGCCGGGTGCAGCCACACCAGGACGCTGAAGGTCCGGCGCCGCGGACCGGCCCCCCACCACACGGCGGTGACACCGAGAGCGACCACGACCGACCAGCCGAAGTGCAGTGACGGCATCGCCGCGTACTGGTTGGCGATCTTCGCGCCGACGCCGGAGTACGGGGAGTCGCCGGAGGCCATTCCGGTGTCCGTGAAGCCGTATCCCTCCATCAGCCGCGGCGGAGCCATCGGCAGGAGGATGTGCACGACCAGGGCTATCCCGGTCATCACGGCCAGGATGTTGCGGACCCACTTGTAGTGGTCGCGGTGTTTTATCCACATCCACACCAGGAAGCCGACCGTGGCCGGGAAGTGCACCCACGCGTAGTACTTGTTCGCGGCGGTGACGGCCGCGTGCGACTGCATGAACCACTGCTGGAACGCCGCCTCGTCGGGCAGGTCCAGGTCCTTCTGCAGGGTGAGCAGTTGGCGGGCGTTGTCGAAGGCCGCGCCCACCTCGCCGGCGGACAGGCCGCGGCCGAGTTTGTAGACCAGGAAGAGCCCGACGATGAGCAGCAGTTCGCGGACGCCCTCCCAGACCAGCTTGCGCCGGTCCGCCGTGACGGTGTCAGCGTCGCTGGTGCCGGCTGCCGCGGTCTCAGCTTCCGCGGTGCCCGCGTCGGCGGTGCCCTGCGACGGCGTCCTGGCTGTCAGGGTGTCCTGCGACCTGCGGGCCGCGGGTACACACGCGGCACCCGCGCCCTTCGGCTCTTCGCCCCTGCCGTCGCCGGCCCGGTCGTCGCCGGTGGTCGTCGTGCCGGCCGCCCCTGTTTTGGTCGGTGCCCGATCCACAACTCCCCCTATGTCCTTCGCCCTCCCTGCGGCGTCACCACACGGTGTCCGGCGGGGCCGAAGGTACCTGAAGTGACGTGACTCGGACATTACCGGTTGCCGATCGACCGGTCGTCCGGCCCAGGTAGGACGTTCAGGTAACCCTAAAAGACCGGGTGCCCGGTTCCACACCCGGCTGGAGATTCACCGCCTCAACGCGGGACCCGTGCGAGTTCCCCCGCGCTGACCGAAGGCGGACCGGACGTGGGCGTACCGGCCGAAGGCGGACCGGACGTGGGCGTACCGGCCGCCCGCAGCCGCGGCCACCAGGCGACGCCGATCAGCAGGGAGAGTGCGTGCCCGGCCAGCGCGATGGTGTCGACGTCCGGCGCGCCGCCGCCGGCCTCGGCTACGGCGGTCAGCAACGGCGCTGAGAGGGTGCCCACCGCGGCGATCAGGGCGTACGGCCGCAGGCGTGGCTCAAGCAGGCCGATGAGCGCCCCGGCGGTCGCGTACAGGCCGAAGCTGACGCCGACGTCGACGCGGACGGCCGAACTGCCCGGCAGGACGCCCCCCTGCACGAGTGCGGCGATCGGCAGTTCGGTGGCGAGGGTGGCGAAGATGTGCCCCGAGGCGAAGATCAGAGCGACCCGGCAAGCGCCGATCCGCCGCTCGACAGGGGCCAGGACCAGACTGAAGGCGAGGAAGTACGGCGACCAGACACCGCCGGCCACCCACAGGGCGCTGATGGTCAGCGCCCGTCCCGGGTCGGCCAGCAGATGCTCCACATCGCTGCTGGACCAGGTCAGGACCCGCTCTTCGAGCCCGGGGGCCATCGCGTGGGTCGCGGCCGTCGTGGCGAGCAGCACGACCAGGTACCAGAACGTGAACGGCGTGGTGCGCGGCGTCGGAAGTACGGAGACCGCGCGGGCCACGGCGTCGAGGACCGGGCCACGGCGGCGGTCACGTGCGGCGCCGGGTTCCGGCCGCCGGACGACCTGGGTCATTCCGTACCCCCGCTTTCGTGGTTGTCGATCTGCTGTGGACGCACGGCCGTGGAGTGCACGGCCGTGCACTCCACGGACTAATTGTCGCGGAACACCTGTTTTGATCCGATAAACAACTATAGCTTGCACAGTACAACCGTCTCCCCACCGGATCCCTTCCTCCGTACGCTGCGTCACATGCGTGAACCAGGTCACGATGTCCCCGCCCCGACCACCGCGCGTCGGCACGTCCTCGTCGTCGAGGACGAACCGACCATCGCCGAAGCCGTCGCCGTCCGGTTGCGCGCGGAGGGCTTCGCCACCGCCGTCGCCGTCGACGGGCCGCATGCCCTGGCGTGCGTCGAACGGGCCCGCCCCGACCTGGTCGTGCTCGACGTGATGCTGCCCGGACTCGACGGCCTGGAGGTCTGCCGCCGCATCCAGGCCGCCCACCCGGGCCTGCCCGTCCTGATGCTCACCGCCCGCGACGACGAGACCGACATCCTCGTCGGACTCGCGGTGGGCGCGGACGACTACATGACCAAACCGTTCTCCATGCGCGAGCTCGCGGCCCGGGTCCACGTCCTGCTCCGCCGGGTGCAGCGGGCCCGGAACGCGGCCCAGTCCGCGGTCCGGGCCGCCGTCCCGCAGGACATCGCGCTGACCGGCCTGCGGATCGACCGGACGCAGCGCCGGGTGGAGGTCGGAGGCGTCGAGGTGCACCTGACCCCGACCGAGTTCGACCTGCTGCAGTGCCTGGCCTCCAGGCCCCGCGCGGTGCTGTCCCGCGAGGAACTGCTCGCCGAGGTCTGGGACTGGGTCGACGCTTCGGGCACGCGTACGGTCGACAGTCACATCAAGGCCCTGCGCCGCAAGGTGGGCCCGCAGTGGATCCGTACGGTGCACGGGGTCGGCTACGCGCTGGAGCCGCCGGAGTCCGCCGACGGCGGCGCGTCCTGGCCGAGCGGGGCGGACAGACCCGAAGCGGTGGACCCGCGCACCCGGCAGGACGGTGCGTTATGAGGCCGCCGGGGCTGCGCCCGCGCTTCCTGAGGCCGCTGGGGTTGCGTCCGCTGGACCGGCTGACCTCGATCAAGACGAAGCTGGGCGTGCTGGTGCTCGTCTCGGTCTGCACCGCCACCGTGCTGATCATCATCGGCCTGCGCGAGGACGTCCGGTTCCGCTACATGCTCATCATCACCCTGACCGCCGCGCTCGCGGTCACCCTGCTGCTCGCGCACGGCATGACGTCCCCGCTGCGGGAGATGAACGGGGCCGCCCAGGCGATGGCCCAGGGCGACTACTCGCGGCGGGTGCGGGCCACCTCGCGGGACGAGGTGGGGCGGCTCGCCGACTCGTTCAACAAGATGGCCGCCGACCTGGAGGTCGTGGACCGGCACCGGCGGGAGCTGCTGGCCAACGTGTCGCACGAGTTGCGGACGCCCATCGCCGCGCTGCGCGCGCTCCTGGAGAACATGGTCGACGGAGTGCAGCGGCCCGACGTCCCGAACCTGACCACCGCGCTGGAGCAGACCGAGCGCCTGGGCCGCCTGGTGGCCGACCTCCTGGACCTGTCCCGGGTGGACGCCGGGGCGGTGCCGCTGGACCGGCGGGAGTTCGCGCTGGCCCCGTTCCTGGCGGCGGTCGCCGGCGAGGCCGCGGCCCTGCGCCCGCAGGTGCGGGTGGTGGTGGACGTGTCGCCGCCGGGGCTGACCGCGGTGGCCGACACCGAGCGGCTGCACCAGGTGGTGGTCAACCTGCTGGCCAACGCCTGCCGGCACTCCCCGCCGGGTGGCACGGTCACCGTCCTGGCGAGGCCGTACGGGGCCGTGGGCGGCCTGTGCCTGGAAGTCCAGGACGAGGGGCCCGGCATCCCACACGAGGAGCGTGGGCGGCTCTTCGAGCGGTTCAGCCGGGGCGGCGGCCAGCCGGCGCCCCGCGACGGGGGCGGTACGGGCCTGGGTCTGGCCATCGCCCGCTGGGCGGTGGAACTGCACGGCGGCACAATTACTATCGCCGATCCTCCGCCGACCGGCCCCTACGGCTGCCGGATGCTCGTACAGTTGCCGGGAGTGACGGTAGGCGGGAGCAGGCCGGTCGTTTTCCGCCAATAACGCTGTCAAAAGTCAGTACCAGCGGTGCATTCAAGGCCACAGATTGTGATCTCTACAACGCGTAGACGGACCGGCCTGCGGGAACCCGCGGGATGGGCGTAGCCTTGTTTTCCGCTGTCCACCACCGAGGAAGCGGAAGAGGGCGGTTGCCGCCGTGTCGTCACAGTCCCCAAACAATTCGAAGGCCGGTTTCGGCCCCAACGAGTGGCTCGTCGACGAGATCTACCAGCAGTACCAACAGGACCCAGAGTCCGTGGACCGCGCATGGTGGGATTTCTTCGCCGACTACAAGCCCACCGGTGAAGCGGCCCCGCCGCCCGCCGGGTCGTCGGGCGATGAAGCCGCACCGGGTGCGCCGAGCGCGTCCCCGCAGAACGATCTACTGAGCGAACCAGTGAGCGCACCACCCGCCGCGCGGGACTGGCCGACGGCTCCGGCCGCCGCGCCGCCGCCCGTCCCGCCAGCCGCACCGGCAGCTCCCTCGCCGCCGCCCGGCTCCGCAGTGACGACTACTCCCACCGTTCCGCCCTCGAGTCACCCGATCGTGAGCACCGGCGTGCAGAACACCGCCCCGACGACCGCTAAGCCGGTCCCGGCCGAAAACCCCCAGCAGCCGAAGCTGGCCGCTCCGACCGCCCCGGCCGCCGCGGCGCCCGTGACCGCAGGCCCGGAAGCGAAGGCCCTGCGCGGCCCCGCCGCCGCGGTCGTGCGGAACATGGACGCCTCGCTGACGATCCCGACCGCGACCAGCGTGCGGGCCGTGCCGGCCAAGCTGCTGATCGACAACCGCATCGTGGTGAACAACCACCTCAAGCGCGCCCGGGGCGGGAAGGTCTCCTTCACGCACCTGATCGGCTACGCGCTGGTGCAGGCGATCAAGTCGATGCCGGCGATGAACCACTCGTTCGAGGTCCGGGACGGCAAGCCGTTCATGGTCACGCACGAGCACGTCAACCTCGGCCTGGCCATCGACTTGGTCAAGCCGAACGGTGACCGGCAGCTGGTCGTCGCGGCCATCAAGAAGGCCGAAGAGATGGACTTCTTCGCCTTCTGGCAGGCCTACGAGGACATCGTCCGCCGGGCCCGCGCCAACAAGCTGACGATGGACGACTTCACCGGTGTCACGGTCTCGCTGACCAACCCCGGCGGCATCGGCACCGTGCACTCGGTGCCGCGTCTGATGCCCGGTCAGGGCACCATCGTCGGCGTCGGCGCGATGGAGTACCCCGCCGAGTTCCAGGGCGCTTCGCAGGAGACCCTGTCCCGGCTGGCCATCAGCAAGATCCTCACGCTGACCAGCACGTACGACCACCGGGTCATCCAGGGCGCGCAGTCCGGCGAATTCCTGCGCCGACTGCACCAGCTGCTGCTCGGCGAGGGCGACTTCTACGAGGAGATCTTCACCTCGCTGCGGATCCCCTACGAGCCGGTCAAGTGGGTCCAGGACATCTCGGCCTCGCACGAGGACGACATCAACAAGACTGCACGTGTCCAGGAGCTGATCCACTCCTACCGGGTCCGCGGCCACCTCATGGCCGACACCGACCCGCTGGAGTACAAGCAGCGCCGTCACCCGGACCTCGACGTCCTGGAGCACGGGCTGACCTTGTGGGACCTCGAACGCGAATTCGCCGTCGGCGGTTTCGCCGGCCAGGCGATGAGTTCACTGCGCGACGTCCTGGGTGTCCTGCGTGCCACGTACTGCCGCACCATCGGCATCGAGTACATGCACATCCAGGACCCCGAGCAGCGTCGCTGGCTGCAGAAGCGCCTTGAGGTGCCCTTCACCAAGCCGGCCCGCGAGGACCAGCTGCGCACGCTGCACCGCCTCAACGAGGCGGAGGCGTTCGAGACCTTCCTGGCCACCAAGTACGTCGGCCAGAAGCGGTTCTCCCTGGAGGGCGGCGAGTCCACCGTCCCGCTGCTCGACGCGGTGCTCGCCGCCGCCGCCGACGCGGGCCTCGACGAGTGCGTGATCGGCATGGCCCACCGCGGCCGCCTCAACGTGCTCGCCAACATCGTCGGCAAGTCGTACGCGCAGATCTTCAGCGAGTTCGACGGCAACATCGACCCGAAGTCGATGCACGGCTCCGGCGACGTCAAGTACCACCTGGGCGCCGAAGGCACCTTCACCTCGGTCGACGGGGCGAACATCAAGGTGTCGCTGGTCGCCAACCCGTCGCACCTGGAGACCGTCGACCCGGTCCTCGAAGGCGTCGTGCGTGCCAAACAGGACATCATCGACATGGCCTCCGCGGGCTTCACCGTGCTGCCGCTGGCGATCCACGGCGACGCCGCGTTCGCCGGCCAGGGCGTGGTCGCCGAGACGCTGAACATGTCGCAGCTGCGCGGCTACCGCACCGGCGGCACCGTGCACCTGGTCATCAACAACCAGGTCGGCTTCACCGCGTCGCCCGCCTCCTCGCGCTCGTCGGTGTACGCCACCGACGTCGCCCGGATGGTCGAAGCGCCGATCTTCCACGTCAACGGTGACGACCCCGAGGCCTGCGTGCGGGTCGCACAGCTGGCCTTCGAGTACCGCCAGGCGTACAACAAGGACGTCGTCATCGACCTCCTGTGCTACCGCCGCCGCGGCCACAACGAGGCCGACAACCCCTCGTTCACCCAGCCGCTGATGTACGAGCTGATCGACAAGAAGCGCTCGGTGCGCAAGCTGTACACCGAGGCGCTCATCGGTCGTGGCGACATCACGATGGAAGAGGCCGAGCAGGCGCTCAAGGACTACCAGGACCAGCTGGAGCGGGTCTTCGCGGAGGTCCGCAAGTCGACCCAGATGATGCCGGTCGCACCGCCGGCCGTGTCGCCGTCGAAGCCGGTCACCGACCTGCCGTTCCCGACGTACGTGTCGACTGCGATCTCCCAGGAGACCGTGAAGCGCATCGTCGACTCGCAGGTGTCCATCCCCGACTCGTTCAACGTGCACCCGCGTCTGCTCCCGCAGTTGCTGAAGCGCGCCACGATGGTCGAGGACGGCACCATCGACTGGGCCACCGGCGAGATGCTCGCCTTCGGCTCGCTGCTGATGGACGGCCACCCGGTCCGCCTGGCCGGCCAGGACTCCCGCCGGGGCACCTTCGGCACCCGGCACGCCGTGCTGGTCGACAAGGAGAACGGCAGCGAGTGGACCCCGCTCGCCCACCTGTCCTCCGACCAGGCCAAGTTCACCATCTACGACTCGCTGCTCAGCGAGTACGCGGCACTCGGCTTCGAGTACGGCTACTCCCTCGCGCGGCCCAAGTCACTGGTCCTGTGGGAGGCCCAGTTCGGTGACTTCGTCAACGGCGCCCAGTCGGTGACCGACGAGTACATCTCCTCGGCCGAGCAGAAGTGGGGCCAGCACTCCGGTGTCGTGCTCCTGCTCCCGCACGGCTACGAAGGCCAGGGCCCGGACCACTCCTCGGCCCGCCCGGAGCGTTTCCTGCAGATGTGCGCGCAGGACAACATGACGGTGGCCATGCCGACCCTGCCGAGCAACTACTTCCACCTGCTGCGCTGGCAGGCGCACAACCCGCACCACAAGCCGCTGATCGTGTTCACCCCGAAGTCGATGCTGCGCCTGAAGGCCGCGTCCTCGGCGATCGAGGAGTTCACCACGGGCGAGTTCCGCCCGGTCATCGGTGACGACGCGGTCGACGCCGCCAAGGTCACCCGGGTGGTGCTGTCGACCGGCAAGGTCTACTACGACCTGCTGGCCGCCCGCACGAAGTCGGGCCGGGACGACATCGCCCTGGTCCGCGTCGAGGCCCTGTACCCGGTCCCGGTCGAGCAGTTGAAGGCCGAACTGGCCCGCTACAGCCCCGACGTCGAGATCATCTGGGCCCAGGAGGAGCCGGCGAACCAGGGCTTCTGGCCCTTCGTCGCGCTCAACTTCTCCGAGGTCGGCCTGCCGACCCCGCGGCGGGTCTCCCGTCCGGCGTCGTCCTCGCCGGCCGTGGGTGCAGTCAAGGCGCACGAGGCGGAGCAGCAGGGCCTGATGGCCCAGGTCATGAGCTGAAACCGGCTCAAACAGGCTGACTCAGTACGGCTCAAACAGGCTGACTCAGTACGGCTGAACCAGCGGTGCCCCGGTGCGTACGATGCGCCGGGGCACCGCCCTTTCCCCCACCACCCGAAGCGGAGCAGGAGCGATGTACTTCACCGACCGAGGCATCGAAGAGCTGGAGAAGCGGCGCGGCGCGGAGGAGGTCACCTTCGAGTGGCTGGCCGAGCAGCTGCGGACCTTCGTCGACCTGAACCCCGAGTTCGAGACCCCGGTCGAGCGCCTGGCGACCTGGCTCGCCCGGCTGGACGACGAGGACGAGGGCTGAGCGGTCCCCCGCTTCGATCACGCTCGGAATGCTGTTGCCGGAGACCGGTCCACAGCATTCCGAGCATGTCCGGCACGACCACACCCGCCGGCAAACCCGCACACGCGGACGCGACCACACCCCGCCGGCAAACCGCACCGGCAGCAGTCAGCCCCGCAGGTGCAGCGTCTCCAGCGCCAGCAGCCCGTAGGCCATCCGCCCTTCGTGGATCCCCTCGACCCGGTTCGTCTGCGCGGCCAGCAGCTTGGGGTACGCCGGGGGCAGCAGCACCGCGTCGCGCAGCATGATCTCGTTGGCGAGCGCCGACAGCTCGACCCGGCGCGGCGTCCGGTCGGCCGCCCACGCCTCCTCGATCAGCCGGTCGTACTCAGCGTTCTTGTAGCCGGGGCCCTCCGCGTTGTCGGACCGGCCGAGGTCGAGCGCGGAGTAGGCCGTACGCCCGATGTAGGCGGCCGACCGGCTGTAGGTGAGCGCCAGGTCGTAGTCGCGTCGCCGGCGGCGCTCGGCGAAGGCGTTCGCGGCCAGTGCCTCGACGGTGACTTTGAAGCCGACCTTCGCCCAGCCGTCGACCAGCGTCTTGGCCACTGCCGCAAGCTCGGCCGAACCCGACTCGACGATCAGCCCGCAGGTGATCGTCGCGCCGAGCCCGGACTCGCCGAGCAGCACCCGGACACGTTCGGTGTCGACGGCCTGTCCGTACGGTTTGGTCTTGTCGTCCCAGCCTTCCACCGCGGGTCCGACCGGGCCCTGCCCGAGGGTGCCCATCCCGCGGTAGACGCCGTCCCGTACCTGCCGCCGGTCCATGCCGTACGCCAGGGCCCGGCGGGCGGCCACGTTGTCGAACGGGGCGCGGGTGGCGTTGGGGAGGATCAGCAGGTCCACGGGCGCGCTGACCGCGTGGGTCTCGATGTCCTTGCCCGAGGAGAAACGCCGTACATCGTCGGCGGTGATCCGTACGTCGACCATGGTCTTCTTGGCCTTCAGGTCGGCCAGCCGGACGGCCGGGTCAGCGGTCGCCTGGAAGTCGATCGTGTCCAGGTTGGCCGACTTGTCCCGGTAGCCGGGAAACTTCTGCAGGGTCAGCGCCGTGCCCGGCTTCCACACCCCCAGCTGGTACGGACCCGTGCCCACCAGCGCCTGCGGGTCGTTCATGGTCTTCCGGTGCACCATCGGCAGGCAGGTGAGGAGTTCCCGCAGCAGGCCGTACGGGCGGGGCAGGGTGATCTTCACCGTGCGGGGGTCGGTCGCCGAGGCGTCCGAGATCCGGCCGCCCAGGTAGGCGTTCCAGCCGCCGGCCGCGGCCTGGTCGCCGACATGGCTGAGCACGTCGGCCACGTGCTCAGCGGTGAACGGGTCGCCGTTGTGGAACTTCACGCCTTCGCGCAGCCGGATGGTCCAGGTCTTGCCGTCCGCCGAGACCAGCGGGTTGGAGACGGCCAGGATCGGGCGCATCGTGGTGTCGGTCCGGTAGGAGTACAGCGTCTCGACCACCGGGTCGGTCATCCAGCGCAGCAGTTCGCTCTCCCCCTGGAGGGGGTTGAGCGCGCCGGGCAGGGGTGGCGTGGCGACGATGAGGACGCCGCCTTCGCGCTGCTTGCGGCCGTCGGTGCTGCACGCGGTCAGCAGCGGCCCGACGGCGGCGGCGGAGCCGAGCGCGGCACCCACCGCCAGGAACCGCCGTCTGGGTACGTGGAGCGCATCCATCGCGGCGGTTCCCTTCCGAAGGACAGAATTCAGAGAGCAACAGCGTACGGGGCGGGCCCTGCGGCGGCAGTGCGGTGGACCTGCCGGGCGGGTCCGGAAATCAGCGGACCGTACGGATTCGACGTGCGCGGTCTCAGCCGGCCCTGCGTCAGACAAGGCTGTGCTCAGACAGCGCTACGTCAGTTGGTGAAGACGATCTTCCCGAACTGCTCGCCCTGCGCCATCCGGGCGAAGCCCTCCACGGCCTTCTCCAGCGGCAGCACAGTGTCGATGACCGGACGTACGCCGGTGACGTCACACAGGTTGAGCAGCCCCGCCAGTTCCTCCTTGCTGCCCATCGTGGAGCCGACCACGCGCATCTCCTGGAAGAAGATGCGGGTGAGTTCGGCGCTGGAGGGGTTGGAGCCGCTGGTGGCGCCGGAGATGACCACGGTGCCGCCGGGGCGCAGGCTCTTGACCGAGTGCGACCAGGTGGCCGCGCCGACGGTCTCCATGACGGCGTCGGCCTTCGCGGGCAGCCGCGCGCCGGACGGGAACCAGGCGTCCGCGCCGAGCGCCACGGCGCGTTCGCCCTTGGCCTCGTCCCGGCTGGTGACCCACATCCGGTAGCCGGCCGCCTTGCCGAGCAGCACCAGGGCGGTGGCCACGCCGCCGCCGGCGCCCTGGACGAGCACGGTGCCGCCGGGCTTGACCCCGGAGTTGGTGAAGAGCATCCGGTACGCCGTCAGATACGCGGTCGGCAGGCACGCCGCTTCCACGAAGGACAGCGCGGCGGGCTTGGGCAGCAGGTTCCACCGCGGTACGGAGACCTGCTGCGCGAAGGTGCCGTTGTACTTCTCCGTCAGGATCGACCGCGGTTCCTGGCTGCCCACGCCCCCGATGACCGAGTGGATGACAACCTCGTTGCCGTCCTCGTCGATGCCGGCCCCGTCGCAGCCGAGGATCATCGGCAGTTGCTTGTCCGAGATGCCGACGCCCTTGAGCGTCCACAGGTCGTGGTGGTTGAGCGAGGCGGCCTTGACGGTGACGGTGGTCCAGCCGTCACGCGCTTCCGGCTCGGGCCGCTCACCGAGTTCCAGGCCGTCCAACGGGGAGTCAGGACTGATGCGCACAGCGCTCACAGCAAACATGTCTGCGACCCTACCCGCGGGTTTCAGTTGCTGACGGCGGGGTGTGGACAGCGATTCGGCACCTGCCGCGCCGCCTGCCGTCCACGCCCCGCCCCCGCCGGGTCAGCCGTTCACCGGATCAGATCCGTACGGCACCGGATCTCGCACGGTTTCAGATCCTTGCGACGCCGTCACGGCGGGCCGCCGCCGCGACAGCCCTGGTGACCGCAGGGGCCACCCGCTCGTCGAACGGCGAGGGGATCACGCAGGCCGGGGTCAGCTCGTCGGCCACGACGGCCGCCAGCGCCTCGGCGGCGGCGACCTTCATGCCCTCGGTGATCCGCGACGCCCGGACGGACAGCGCACCGGCGAAGACACCGGGGAAGGCCAGCACGTTGTTGATCTGGTTCGGGTAGTCGCTGCGGCCGGTGGCGACCACCGCGGCGTACTTGTGCGCCAGGTCGGGGTGAATCTCCGGATTCGGGTTGGCCATCGCGAAGATGATCGCCTTGTCGGCCATCGTCGCCACGACCTCCTCGGGCACCTGGCCCGCGGAAACGCCGATGAACACGTCGGCACCGGCCATCGCGTCCGCGATCGAGCCCTTGAGCCCGGCCTTGTTGGTCAGTTCGGCGATCAGGCGCTTGATCGGCGTGAGGTCCTCGCGACCCTCGTGCACGATGCCCCGGCTGTCGACCACACACAGGTCGCCGACCCCGGCCTCGACCAGGATCTTCGCGATGGCGACCCCGGCCGCGCCCGCGCCGGAGATGACCGCGCGCAGGTCGCCGATCGTCCGGCCGGTCACCGTCGCGGCGTTGCGCAGCGCGGCGAGCGCCACGATCGCGGTGCCGTGCTGGTCATCGTGGAACACCGGGATGTCCAGGCGCTCCTGGAGCCGGCGCTCGACCTCGAAGCAGCGCGGGGCGCTGATGTCCTCAAGGTTGATGCCACCGAAGGACGGAGCGAGCCGGGCGATGGTGTCCACGAGCTCGTCGACGTCGGTGCAGTCCAGCGCGATCGGGATCGCGTTGATGCCGCCGAACTGCTTGAACAGGATCGCCTTGCCCTCCATCACGGGGAGGGAGGCGGACGGGCCGATGTCGCCCAGGCCGAGGACTGCGGTTCCGTCGGTGATGACTGCGACCGTGTTGGACACCCACGTGTAGTCGTGGACGAGGTCCGGGTTCTCCGCGATGGCTGTGCACACCCGGGCCACGCCGGGGGTGTACGCCAGGGACAGGTCGTCCCGGTTGCGGATCGGCACAGTGGAGCTGATCTCCATCTTGCCGCCACGGTGCAAGGCGAACGCCGGGTCGAGCTCGTCGACGGCGGTTTCCGCGGGGAAAGTCTCGGTTGCCACGTTGTGACCCCTTAGATCAAAGGTGAGGGTTTGGTGCAGTTCCGGGCGTGGGGACGCCGCGGCCGGAGGAACGGCCGAGGAGGGTGCCGGCGAGCAAGGCCGGTGTGCTCCTGAGGGCGAGTCGGCGGGCCCACGTGGATCGGACACTGCGTAAGAAATCCCACCGGCCGCACCCCGCACGACTTGTCGCCGCGTAGGAATGCCCGGTAGGTGTACGGGGGTCACCCGTGCGCCGATTCTGGCACACGGCCCCCGTTCGGTGAGAGGTCTGTGACCACTGGTTACACGCGTGCGATGTGATGCTGCTCATGGCGCCGACCGGGGCATGGGTAGTCTTGCGGTAACCGCAACCACACCCGGCCGGCCTCGAATTCCCTTCCTGATCCGAACATTTGACGAACCGGCAGTGGAGCGGCGGCGAACCACCGGCTGAACGGCGGCGGCGCGCAGGTCACCCGGGCCGGACGGGTCCGACAGGTCACGCAGGTCACACAGGTCACACAGCGCCGACACAAGACATCCAGGGATCGAGGCCGTGGAACTCACCGGGTACGCCGGGTACGCCGTCCGGCTGGCCAACACAGACCGCCCCGAACGCGGCCAGGACGACCTGCGCACCCTTGGGGACGCCGCCCGGCTGTTCGCCGACGCCAACCGGGACATCTCCCGCCTGACCGAGGCCGACGTCGTCCGGCTGCGGTCCGTCCGGTCCCGGCTGCGCATGGTGTTCATCCACGCGTCCCGGGGTGAGGAGTCGGACGCGACGGCGGTCCTCAACGGACTGCTCGCCGAATATCCCGTCCACCCACGCATCACCGGGCACGACGGCCGCCCCTGGCACCTGCACCTGGCCGACGACACCGTCGGCGCCGCCGAGGGATACGCGGCGGTGGCGGCGATGGGCCTCGCGACCCAGCTGACCTCGCAGGGCGTGGACCGGCTCGGTGTGTGCCGGGCGGGCCCGTGCCGCAACGTCTTCCTGGACACCTCCGTCAACCGCTCACGGCGTTACTGCTCCGACCGCTGCGCCACACGTTCGAACGTCGCCGCCCACCGGGCCCGCCGCCGTCAGGCCGCCGGCCGCTGAGGTCTGTGCCAACCGAAAACGCGTCCATGTCGTACGAGAACGACCCGGGCGACGATCAGTTGCGCGGGGACCGGGCCGAAGACCGCACTGTCGTCGCTCGCAAAGGGGTTGTCCCCGACGATCCACCAGCCACCGTCGGCCGTACGGCGCTGCGCGCGCTTCACGACCACCGTCCGCTGCCGGTCGGGCCGGACGGCCACCACCAGGTCGCCGGGCCGCACAGCGCCCCCGTAGCGCACCAGGAGCCGCTGCCCGCTGAAGAGCGTCGGCACCATCGAGGGCCCACGGACCGTCGCGAAGCCCCAGGGAATCAACGGCCGGGGCGGCCGTACAGCGTCCGTCATGCGTGGTTCATCCGATCTGTACGGATAAGCACCCCACGTGGGCCAGGGGGTATCAGGAAATCTCCGGGTAGCCGGAGTAGGGTCCCTCCCGGGAAGACGATCACGAGAAAGGACCCCCAATGCTCTCGCGACTGTTCGCGCGGACCATCACGGTAGAGGCGCACTGCGACCTCCCCTGCGGCGTGTACGACCCGGCGCAGGCCCGCATCGAGGCCGAGTCGGTCAAGGCCATCATGGAGAAGTACCAGGGCAACACCGACGAGGTGTTCCGCGCCCGGGCGATCGGCATCAAGGAGCAGCGCTCCGAGCTGGTCAAGCACCACCTGTCGGTGCTGTGGTCGGACTACTTCAAGCCGGTTCACTTCGAGGCTTACCCGCAGCTCCACGACCTGTTCAACCGTGCCATCAAGCAGGCCGGCGCGGCGGGCGGCAAGGGCTCGGTGGACCCGAAGGACGGCCAGAAGCTGCTCGACCTGATCGACGAGATCGCCGAGATCTTCTGGGCCACCAAGAAGGCCTGACCGCAGTAACGCATCATCGGAGGGCCGGATCAGGAATTGTCCTGATCCGGCCTTCTGCGTGCCCCCGCTCACGCGGTGCGGCGGACATCAGTCACCAGCGAGTGCAGCTGCGGGTACGGCTCACCCCTGATCCCACTGGGCGGCCTACCCGCCCGACTCTGCGTCAGAGACCGCCCCCAGTCCGGCGAATCACCCCAAAATCACCCGATCACCTTAGCTCACCGCGCGCGCACCCGAAGATCCCGCGTACACTACGTACTCGCCAAATCACATATCGTGACGTACCGTCGTCTATGCGGACGCTCCACTCTCAGTCTCAAGGGTTGGGGACAGTAGAGCGATCCGCGCGGTAGCGTCGTGCGGGACTCCCGTCAACGACCGTGGCCGACGAGCGCGATCCGCTGTGTGCACTCCTCAGCGTGCCGCGTCTTCGCGCCACCCACACAAGCACCTTGGAGGTGAGGGTGTCCCAGCGATCCGCACAAACGGCGGACGGAACCGGCGCCGCACAGCAGGACTTCGTCGAGGTCAAGCTGCCGGCCCAGGGGGCCTACCTCTCCGTTCTCCGTACGGCCACCGCAGGCCTCGCCGCACGTCTGGACTTCACTCTGGACGAGATCGAGGATCTGCGCATCGCCGTGGACGAGGCGTGCGCGATGCTCCTCGGCCAGGCCGTTCCGGACAGCGCGCTGACCTGTGTCTTCCATCTGGTCGGCGATTCGCTGGCCATCACCGTGTCGGCACCGACCACCGACGGGCGCACCCCCGCCCGGGACACGTTCGCGTGGACCGTCCTGTCAGCACTGGCGGGCGAGGTGGACACGAAGGTCGATGAGAACAAGGTGGTCACCATCAGCCTGCACAAGAAGCGCGGTGGCGGACCGGGGCAGACGTGACTGTCGGCGGTGTAGGCGACGATGACCTTCCGGGCGAAGGCCACGCGGAGGTCGGGCCCCGGGAGGGTGAAGGCATGGTGAGTGACACGAGCACAACGATCGAGGGTGGCACCGGGGTGACGGACGAGGTCGGCGAACTCAAAACCTCCGACGCTTCTGACACTGGGAGCAGTGCCGAGAGCACCCTCGGGCCCGACGGCGAAGAGATCCCGCCCCCGTTGCGCCCGTTCGGCTCCCCCATGGTGCCGCGCCGCAGGACGGCCGCCCAGACCCATGACCGGGAACGCGCCAAAGTGATGTTCGGCGAGTTGGCCGTGCTCACGGTCGAGGACCCGCGCCGCGCCGTCATCAGGGACCGCCTGGTCGAGATGCACATGCCGCTGGTGCAGCATCTGGCCCGCCGGTTCCGCAACCGCGGTGAACCGCTGGACGACCTCGAGCAGGTCGCCACCATCGGCCTCATCAAATCGGTCGACCGGTTCGACCCACTGCGGGGCGTGGAGTTCTCCACGTACGCGACACCGACGATCGTCGGTGAGATCAAGCGGCACTTCCGGGACAAGGGCTGGGCCGTACGGGTCCCACGCCGCCTCCAGGAGCTGCGGCTCTCGCTGACTTCGGCGACCGCGGAGCTGTCCCAGCGCAACGGGCGCTCCCCGACGGTCGCCGAACTGGCCGTCCAGTTGAAGATCTCCCAGGAGGAGGTCCTCGAAGGCCTGGAGTCGGCGAACGCGTACAGCACGCTGTCGCTGGACGTCCCGGACACCGACGACGACTCCCCGGCGGTCGCCGACACCCTCGGCTCGGAGGACGAAGCGCTGCAGGGCGTGGAGTACCGCGAATCCCTCAAGCCGCTGCTCGAACAGCTGCCGGCCCGGGAGAAGAAGATCCTCCTGCTCCGCTTCTTCCGCAACATGACCCAGTCACAGATCGCCGAAGAGGTGGGCATCTCCCAGATGCACGTTTCCCGGCTGCTCGCCCGCACGCTCGCCCAGCTCCGCGAAAAGCTGCTGGTCGAGGAATGAGCCCTGGCATACGACTGCGGCCCCGGAGGACCTCCGGGGCCGCAGTCGTATGCCAGGGTGCGGAAACGTTAGTCGGTATAGCGGCCCGGACGGCCCGTCCGCTCCTCGTAGCGCAGCTCAAGGGCCCGGTAGACACTGGGGGCGGCCACCGTGACGATCACCGCGATGCCCACTGCCATGACCACGACACCGAGATACTTCGGGCCGTCGTAGTCACTGGCGAAGAGATACCAGCCGACGCCGGTCACGACCATGTTGGCGACGATCGCCGGGGACCGGCTCCACCGCCGTTCGAGGTGCATCCCGCGGAGTACCGCGATCATTCCGACCGCCAGGATCAGCAGGTAGATACCGATGCTGATGCCCTCGCCGCGGTTGTGCGGATGGCCAAAGGCGCTGCGCAGGATCAGGTAGAGCGCGATTCCGAACGAGACCACCGCCTCCACGCCGACCGCGTAGGCCGCCCACCGGAAGCGGCGCAACGGGCCGACCGGATCGAAGGGCGCGATTTCGGAGTCCGCTGCGGCAGGGGCTGAGGAAGAGGCACGACGGGTCACAGCCCGATTTTACTGCGTCCCCGTTTGCGCGGGCGTTCCGCCTCTGCCGAAGGCTGACACCGCAGGTGGCGGTGCACGGCGGCACCGCACGGCAACGACGTGGAGCTCTGCACAGTAATCTGTCGGGCATGCGTGCCCTGCTTGTCGTGAACCCCAGCGCCACGACCACCAGCAAGCGGACCCGCGACGTCCTGGCGCACGCGCTCGCCAGTGATCTGAAACTCGACGTCGTGTCGACGGGTCACCGCGGGCACGCGACGGAACTGGCGCGCCAGGCGGCGACCGACGGTCTGGACCTGGTGATCGCCCTCGGCGGCGACGGCACGGTCAACGAAGTGGCGAACGGGTTGCTGGCGGACGGGCCCGCACCGTCCCTGCCCGCGCTGGCGGTGGTCCCCGGGGGGAGCACCAACGTTTTCGCCCGGTCGTTGGGCACACCGAACGACCCGGTGGAAGCGACCGGGATGATCCTGGACGCACTCCGCCGCAGCAGCAGCCGCGAGGTGGGCCTGGGCATGGCCGATGAGCGTTGGTTCCTGTTCAACGCGGGGTTGGGTTTCGACGCTGATGTCGTTCGCCGGGTCGAGGACGCACGGGCGACGGGCCGCAAGGCCACCAACAACCTATACGTCCGTACGGCGCTGCGGGCGTTCTTCAGTGAATCAGCCGCACGTCGAAACGGATCCATGACACTGGAAGCCGAGGGCCGCGAACCGGTCGGGGGCCTGTGCCTGGCGATAGTCCAGAACACGGTGCCTTGGACCTACCTGGGGAACCGGCCCGTCAACCCGTGCCCGGAGGCGTCGTTCGACGGCGGTCTGGATCTTTTCGGGCTGACCCGGATGCCCGCGTTGGGAACACTGCGGCACCTCGGTCGGATGCTCCGGCAGGACACGGCCCCGCCTTCGGGTCCGCGGACGGCCGGTCGGCACGCAGTGACTTTGCACGACTGCGGATCGTTCACCATTACGGCGGAAGAGCCGGCGCCGTTCCAGGTGGATGGTGATCACCTGGGTCGGCGACACAGCGTGACCTTCCGGTCCATTTCGCGTGCACTGCGTGTGATTGTGTGACTGAGAAGGGCCATACGCCTTTCAGATGAAAGTCGGACCGGCTCCACCCCTTCAAAGCAGCGGTGTGACTCAGACGACACAGATGATTTCAAAAAACCTTCTGCCGAGGGGTTGTGGACTCGCGCGACGTTTGTCACGCTCTATGTGGCCGGTGAGACACCCGTAGGGAAACAGTCTCTCCGCCCGAACCCACCACCAAACCAGGGGACCGACAGTGTCGGCCCTTACGTTATCGGCGAGTTCGTGAAAGCGTTCACATTCACAAGCCACCTGGGCGAGGCCTGACAGGCCTCACCGATCACAAGGAGTTGGACCGCATGGACTGGCGCCACGTTGCTGCCTGCCGTGACGAAGACCCGGAGCTGTTCTTCCCGATCGGCAACACTGGGCCCGCCCTGTTGCAGATCGAAGAGGCGAAGGCCGTCTGCCGCCGGTGCCCCGTGATGGAGTCTTGTCTCCAGTGGGCACTCGAGTCGGGCCAGGACGCCGGCGTGTGGGGCGGCATGAGCGAGGACGAACGTCGCGCACTCAAGCGCCGCGCCGCCCGCAACCGCGCCCGCGCCAACGCCTGATCTCGATCAGACGCGCGTCACAACAGCTCCGGAGTCTTCTCCGGCCTGAGTAGTACCTCGACAGTGCCCCGAAGACCGGCTTGCCGGTCGGCGGGGCACTGTCGTTTTGTCCTGCCTGACCTGCCTGACCTGCCTGAAAGGTCGTCCCGTACGGGCTCAGCAGTTCCTACGGGCTCAGCGGTTCGTACCGCGCTTCAGGGGCAGGTCGAGGGTCACCCGCGTGCCGCCGGACTTGCGGGATGTCATGTCGAAACGGCCGCCCAGTTCGCTGCCCACCAGCGTGCGGACGATCTGCAGGCCGAGGTTGCCCGAGGTCTGCGGGTTGAAGCCCTCCGGCAGTCCGGCGCCGTCGTCGACCACGGTGATCACCAGGCGGTCACCGGTGCACTCGGCGGCGACCTCCAGGTTTCCGCCCGGCCCGTCGAAGGCGTGTTCAAGAGCGTTCTGCAGCAGTTCGGTCAGCACCATCGCCAGCGGGGTGGCGGTCTCCGCGGTGAGGATTCCGAAGGATCCCTTCCGGGCGGTCCGTACCCGGATCGAGGTATTGAGCGCGGCGGTCATCTCGGCGACCATGGCCAGTACCCGGTCGGCGATCTCGTCGAAGTCGACGCGTTCGTCGAGGTTCTGCGACAGCGTCTCGTGCACGATCGCGATCGAGCCGACCCGGCGTACGGCTTCCTCCAGTGCCGAGCGGGCCTCCGGATTGTCAAGCCGCCTGGCTTGAAGTCGCAGCAGGGCCGCCACCGTCTGCAGGTTGTTCTTCACCCGGTGGTGGATCTCCCGGATGGTGGCGTCCTTCGTGATCAGCTCGCGTTCGCGGCGGCGCAGTTCGGTCACGTCACGCAGCAGCATCAGCGCGCCGATGCGGGTGCCGCGCGGCTTGAGCGGGATAGCCCGCAGTTGCACGACGGCGTACTCGGTCTCGACTTCGGTCTCGCGTGGCGCGCGTCCGCTGATGACGGCGGACAGCGATTCGTCCACGGGGCCGTCGGTGGGCGCGAGTTCGGCGGTGAGTCGGCCCAGATGCTGGCCGGTCAGGTCGGCGGTCAGGCCGAGCCGGTGGTAGGCCGATAGCGCGTTCGGGCTGGCGTACTGGACGATGCCGTCCACGTCGAGCCGGATCAGTCCGTCGCCGACCCGCGGCGAAGCACCCATGTCGGCCTGTTCGCCGGAGTACGGGAAGTCCCCCGCGGCGATCATGCGGGCCAGGTCCGAGGCGCTCTGGAGGTAGGTCAGTTCGAGCCGGCTGGGGGTCCTGGCGGTCAGCAGGTTGGTGTTGCGGGCGATGACCGCGATGACCCGGCCCTCGCGGGCGACCGGGATGGCCTCCACCCGGACGGGGACCTCGTCGCGCCATTCGGGGTCGCCCTCGCGGACGATCCGGCCCTCGTCGTAGGCCACGTCCAGCATCGGGCGCTCGCCACGCAGAACGAATTTGCCGACCATGTCGTCCTGATGCGAGGTCGCACCGGTGTTCGGCCGCATCTGGGCGACCGCGACGTAGCGGTCCTCCCCCGTGGGGATCCACAGGACCAGGTCCGCGAAGGACAGGTCGGCGAGCAGCTGCCACTCGCTGACCAGCAGATGCAGCCAGTCGAGTTCGGCGTTGGACAGGGATCCGTAACTACGGACCAAGTCGTTCATGGAGCGCACACCGGAAGCGTAGACGGCTCTGCGGTGTGCTTGCTGCCAGGATGCTTCCGAGCAGGTAGAGAGCGTCCCAAGCGGGCCCCACGGCGAGGCGACAGAGCGAAGCGAGGGAGCGCGTCCGGAGGACGCTGGTTGACCGGGCGACGCGCGGGCGCCGAACAGCCCCGGAGCGCAGCGACGGGGATGTGAGGATGACGCCTGCGCTTGGAGCCCGGCGAAGCGACAGAGCGAAGCGAGGGAGCGCGTCCGGAGGACGCTGGTTGACCGGGCGACGCGCGGGCGCCGAACAGCCCCGGAGCGCAGCGACGGGGATG